>JAAESJ010000100.1 GCA_024229495.1 Verrucomicrobiaceae bacterium
CATATGAAATTACACCTCATGAATATGGTTGCTGCTTCCGGAGCGGAGGGCGGTGAAATAGAAGCCGTAGCCAAAAGGGTCAGAGAGAGCGGCGAGAGGATAACAATGGCAGTTGTCGAAAGGACACTGTCGGAAATAAGGGGCGAATAGTCACTCTTCAGCCTGAGCTTCAACCTCGGTCAATTCTTCGTTGCCGGAAAACTCGGCAATCGTCATCTGCTCATCGGGAGCTAGTGAAGCGGCTAATTGTGCACTAGTTAGCCCCAGTTTGGCTGCCTCCCCCCTAAACCATGTCTTTACCTTTCGATACTCTACTTCTGGGCAACCAAAGTACTCGGCGAACCTTCTGGTAGTAGTTAGTCTCCTAGTTAGGCCCTCCCTCCTCTTGTCGATTAGCCCCAGATTGGCCAGATCCCTGACATGGTCGTACGCTTTCTGCCCTAGCATGTCGACCAGTTGTGCTTGAGGCATTGGCTGATGATAAGCTATCAGGGCTGCAGCTGGAAGGAGCCTTTGTGGGATCTCAGGTTTGAAAGTATCAGGGAGAAACTGTGACAATGAAGGGTTGACTTCAATTATCCACCTGCCACTAACCTCCGAGAGTTGAAGGGCGGACTGCTCCCTCCCAACCATAGCTTTCTTTAATTCTGTTAGTGATTCAGAAACCTGGAAATTC
>JAAESJ010000101.1 GCA_024229495.1 Verrucomicrobiaceae bacterium
AGCCGCAGACCAAGGCACCATTTATCTTGATGGACAACAGGATTGGACCGGGCAGAAAAACGCCCCGAACGGTGATGGCAACCTGATCATTGGAGCCAGGAATAACGGGGAAGTGCCTTACCTTGGCCTCATTGACGAGGTGGCAGTGTGGACGAGTGCGCTCAGTGCCGATAAGATCCTTGAACTGGCCGAGGGAGGTAGCCCCACAGGAGGCTCGCCGACGCCTCTCATGATCACCGACATCAACGCCAACTTCTCGGGAGCAAATCCGGTGATCACGATTTCCTTTAACTCAAAGGCTGGCAAGATTTACGCGGTGGATCGCACCAATGACCTCCTGCTCTGGGAGGAACTCGATGATGGGATTGAAGGAGAAGGAGACTCTACCGAGTTTGTTGACAGCTTCCTCCCTGAAGGCACTAAGGTGATGTTCTACCGGGTGCGGCAGGTGGAATAACTCTGATACCGGTCCTGCCCAGCTTTTCTCCTCTCTTTCTGCTCTTGTCATTGCACTGAGAAGCTCCATCCGATTAAAAAGGGCAAAAGCCCTACAAGAGGGCACGGGACGATCCCCCGTGCCCTTTTCATTTACGCGACGCCTACTAGCAGGATCATTGAGTGATTATGGGATCAGCTAAATCTGTGCTCTCTCCTGTATTCAGCCCCATGCCCGATATCTACGGCTACCTCCTTCCTAAATCTGCCCTCCCCCGCAGGATAAGGGACTCTGCCGTTCAAAACTGGGGATCTCTGTCTCAAATGAACAAAAATACAGAAAAGCCACACTTGGCGGTGTTTGCCTTAATGTAGCGTTAATATTTCCATTATTCTCATTTGTAAGAGTAGCAAGTGATAGGAAAGGCACTTTTTTTATTTACAGAACACGATGTAGCAGGTTAATGTTATATTAATCTACTCTCTATTTAGTCCTTTTGGGATTAGATAATTCAAGCAAACCCTCTACATAAAACCTATGAAACTCCGCAGTATACATGCCGCTTTTGCAACCTTTGTTGCTTTGGCTTTCACCCTTTTTATTAACCCAAATGATGCGTCAGCAGAATCCAAGTGGGGAGCAATTCCCGAGAGCGTGATGCCGGCAATCCCGACCGACAGTGCGTCCTGGGGATTTAAGATTTGGTATTCGGCCAGAAACGGCGCCAATCAGGAGGTCAATGACCTCGGGCAGACGATGGCATTCCTTCGTGACATTGATGCCGGGACCTCTCAGTGGCAGTCTGCCTACTATG
>JAAESJ010000102.1 GCA_024229495.1 Verrucomicrobiaceae bacterium
ACCTTGCCGTCCTCCAAACTGATAAATTCTCCCTGGAAGGTTCGTGAACCGTCAGCGCTGGTCCATTCACGGGCTGAGAGGTTTGCGGCTATCGTGTGGGCGACAATGAGAATAGCGAGTAAGGCTTTCATGATAAAAATGTATTCTGCCCGATAACGAGCTCTCATACAACAGTATGTCGTGTTTTTCGGAGATTCAACGTGCCTGTTTCTGAATCATTCCCGTTGATCTTGGCCGGCCGGTCTACCAAGGCCGTTTTTTTCATCCTGCCCGTTGAGACCGATGGTCAGTGCTCCCTGGCGACGCGGGTCACTGGAACCGTAAAAGCGCCCGTTGATCATGGATACACTTTGAGTTGCTCCCATGAGGGATCTAATCTTCACCGTGTGGGAGCGGGTTTGCAGTGATGCAATGGTTCCGGGGTCGAGACCCGGCTCGGTATATACCTCGTCGGGGAACCACTGGTGGTGGAATCGTCTCGCTGCAGTTGCCTCGGAGATGTTCATGCCGTGGTCGACGAGGTTGCACACGATCTGCAGAACTGTGGTAATGATACGGCTCCCACCCGGGCTGCCAGTGGCTACGAGGTGTTTGTCACCCTTAAAGAGGAGGGTAGGTGTCATTGAGCTGAGCATGCGTTTACCGGGCTCAATGGCATTGCGTCGTCCGCCGAGCAGACCGTATGCGTTGGGTGTCCCGGGCTTGGCGCTGAAGTCATCCATCTCGTTATTGAGAAGGATTCCTGTCCCTGGAACCATGATCCCTGACCCGTAACTGAAGTTGAGTGTGTAGGTATTGGTGACCGCGTTTCCCCAACGATCAATGATGCTGAAATGCGTGGTTTCATTGCTCTCAAGGTCATTTTCAGGCTCCAGCCCCGGTGACACTTCACGGCTTGGCGTTGCCTTTGATAGGCTTATTTTTTCTGCCAGGGTCTTTGCGTAGCTCTTTGAGATTAGGGCTTGGGATGGAATCTCGGAAAAGTCAGGATCGCCCAGATAACGTGAGCGGTCAGCATAGGCACGGCGCATGGCTTCAACGGATAAGTGAATGGTGTCAGTGGAGTTGTGGCCGTATTTTTCAAGGGGAAACCTTTCCAGGATATTGAGCATTTGCAGCAGGTGTATGCCACCGGAGCTCGGTGGTGGCATCGCGACCACCTTCCAGTCCCGGTAGGTTCCGCTGACCGGTTTGCGAACGACAGGTCGGTAGTTGGTGAGATCTTCCTTTGTAATGATGCCGCCATTGGCTTTCATGTCGGCGACGATCGCCTCGGCAATGGCTCCACAGTAAAAGGCATCAGCACCCTTTCTGGCGATGAGCCGGAGGGTTTTTGCGAGGTCTTTCTGGATGAACTTTGATCCGATGGCTGGCGCTGATCCGTCAGCTTTGTAGTATACTTTCAGCGCGGCGGGTGAGTCCTTGAAATGACCGGGACGAGCCTTGAGCGATTCATGAAGGTCGGCGCCGACAACAAAGCCGTTTTCGGCTAGTTCTATAGCCGGTTGCATGGCACGACTGAGTGAAATTGTTCCGTGCTCGCGTAAGGCAAGGGTTAGCCCGCGAACCGTTCCCGGAACTCCCGTAGCGAGTCTGCTTGATCTTGAGAGATTCGTGTCGGCGTCGCCTTTAGCGTTAAGGAACATGTCTTTATGTGCCGCCACTGGAGCCTTTTCTCGGTAATCAATGGAGGTCTGACGGTTTTCCGCTGCAAGGTGGATTAACATGAAACCGCCCCCACCGATATTGCCGGCGCGCGGAAGGGTTACCGCGAGCGTGAACCCGGCACACACCGCTGCGTCAATGGCATTACCGCCTTCGGAGAGAACGTTTGCTGCTGCGCGGGTGGCATGAGCCTCCTGTGTTGCCACCATCCCGGCTTCCCCGGTTACCGGGGGGGCGGGAGTAAATGGTCCGCTGATGGCTCCGCCCGGTGCAGTCAGCAGAAGGGCGCACTGTCCTGCAAGGATGGCAGGGATTACACGTTGGAACTGACGGGGTGTCATTGCTGGAGATGCTAATAGCGTGACTTAAAGTGTCCCGGTTTCTTTCAGCAGGGCAACCTTACGGAAGCAGGAAGCCAAATTCGCGCGGGCATGATGCCAATTTCCGGTTAGGATATCCGGTAATGAGGATTTTCACGACTTTTTTTATCAGTGTTGCAATGATGAGCGCGGTTAATGCCGCGGAACGCCCCAACTTTGTATGGATTATTTCCGAGGATAACTCAATTCATTACCTTGACCATTTCTTTGCCGGAGGCGCGGACACGCCGAACATCAAGGCGCTTGCCGCCCACGGCATCACCTACGATCACGCTTTTTCAAATTCACCGGTCTGTTCGGTTGCCCGGTCCACCCTGATCACCGGGTGTTATGCGCCCCGTATCGGAACGCAGTATCATCGCCGCAGTGTCATGGCGCCAATGCCTGAAGGGGTAAGGATGTTCCCCGCCTACCTGCGGAGCCTGTGTGGTTATTACACGACGAACCGTTCCAAGACGGACTACAATGCCAAACCCGGGAAGGGTGTTTGGGATGAGTCCTCAAACAAGGCTCACTGGCGTAAACGCAAGCAGGGCCAGCCGTTTTTTCACAAAGCCAGTTACGCGATCTCGCACGAGAGTTCACTCCACTTCAGTGCGCAGGCGATGGCATCCCAACCTACCCGGCACGACCCGGGAAAAATCAAATTGGCTCCCTATCACCCTGACACTCCGACCTTACGTTACACGCATGCGCGTTACCTCGACAATATTGTCAAGATTGATGAGGTGGTGGGCAGGGTGATTGCCGAGCTCAAGGAGGACGGTGTTTTAGAGGACACCTTTATCTTTTATTTTGGCGATCATGGAGGTGTCCTTCCGCGTAGCAAGGGCTATGCCTACGAGAGTGGATTGCATGTGCCGCTGGTCGTGCGTATTCCGGATAACTTCAGGCACCTGGTGAAGGAAAAAAAAGGCTCAAGGGAGAAGGGGTTCGTCGAGTTCATAGACTTTGGTCCCACGGTCCTGAACCTTGCCGGTGCGGATATCCCCGGGAAAATTGATGGCAGGCCATTCCTGGGGAAGGGGGCGCGAACCCGTGAATTCACCTTTGGGTATGCTGACCGTTTTGATGAGAAATACGATCTAGTCCGGTGGATTCGCAAGGGGCGCTTCAGTTATCAACGTAACTATCAACCGTTTAATTTTGATTCTCTGCAGAATGATTATCGCTACAAGCAGCTTGCTTTTCAGCAGTGGCGACAGCTTTACCGGGAGGGGAAGCTCAATGCGGAACAACGGCAGTTTTTTGAGCCGCGTGCGGCTGAAGCGCTCTATGATATTGAGAAGGATCCCCATGAGGTAAACAACCTTTCCGGTGATCCTCGATATTCCGATACCCTCGTGCTCATGCGTAATTTACTGCATGAGAAAGTGACAGGGATCAATGACCTGAGTCTCTTTCCCGAGCCTTACATGGTGAGTGATGCGATGGACAACCCGGAACGATTTGGGCGTTTACATGCTGCCCGTGTTGCCCGGCTGGTTGACATAGCAGATCTGCAAATCGTGGAATTTTCCAGAGCCAAGGAGGGAATTGAAAGTGCGCTGCAGTCCAACGATCCCTGGGCCCGCTACTGGGGGTGCATTGTTGCCAGTTCCCATGGTCAGGCGCCACAGGATCTTGCCGACCTGATCGAGATCCTTGCCTTAGATGATCCTGAGCCCCTAGTGCGTTGTCGTGCTGCGGAATTCCTTGGGATTACCGGTGATGTGGACCCTAGGCCGATCATTAAAGCGGCACTAAAGATGTCAAAATCCGAGGTCGCTACCAACCTTATACTCAATACGGCCGTTCTCCTTCAGGATGGCAGAAAGAAAATAAAATTCGATGGCCTTACCCGCGAGGATGTCAATCATTCCGGACGCTATGTGGAGGCAAGGTTGGCTTACCTGTCTGGCAGAAAGCCGCCGGCTAAGGTGAGGAAGAAGAAAACCAAGAAGGGCTGACGACTCCTATAGAAGCGCCCCTGCTAGAACTGGAAGTAGATGAACTCGGTGGAGTTTTTTGACTTGAGCAGGAGAATGGCGATGAGGAGGATGCCGGCCAGTGTTGACTGGGCGACCACCCATTTCCATTTCTGCTGACGGGCTTCCCACTGCTCGTCTCCTGTACACCACCTGTCCGTCCAGCAATGAAGCGCCAGAGGAATGGCCAGGATTGCAGAATATACAAAGAAGTAGGCTCCGATTTGCCATTCTTCGCTGCTGACCCCAAAGGGATTGCTGGTGATAAACTGCCACAGGTAGGCAGGGTTCTGTTCACGAAAGATCAACCAGCCGATATTAACCAGCAGGAACATGATTGTCCATTGACCAAGCCGCACTGTTTGCGATGAGGGGTTTTCAATTCTCGGCCTGTTCTTGCAGATAAGTCGCCACGTCACGAGCAGGATGCCATGATAAGCTCCCCAGATAATAAAATTCCAGTTTGCCCCGTGCCAGAGTCCGGAAAGCAGAAACGTCAACATGATATTCATCATAATACGAGGTTCGCTGCAGCGATTTCCGCCAAGGGGAATATAAACATAATCACGAAACCAAGTAGAGAGTGAAATATGCCATCGGCTCCAGAATGCCGATGGATTGCGGGCGATGTAGGGGTGATTGAAGTTGCGGCATATATCAATTCCCAGTGTTCTCGCAGTTCCTCGTGCGATATCCGTATAGGCGGAAAAATCTGCATAGATCTGTATACAAAAAGCGAACACGCCACCCCAGACAATGGGGAAGCTGGGATCCTGTAGTGATAGCGCCTTGTTGGATATGGTGGCGACGTTATCGGCGATGACCAGTTTCTTGAAGAACCCCCACAACATCAGGAACAATCCTGAGCGGATACGATCCGCATTGAATTTTCGTGGTGTTTCCAGTGCCTTTAGCAGGCGGCCAGCACGTTCAATGGGGCCGGCTACCAGTTGCGGGAAGAACGCCACGAACAGGGCGTAATGCAGGATTTTCCGGCGTGCCTGGATCTTGCCCCGGTAAACATCAATCACATAGGAAGCGCTCTGGAAAGTGTAGAATGAGATGCCCACGGGAAGTAGTATTTCCCAGACCGGGCCAGACATATCGAATCCCACCAATCCCATTGCTGCCACGATATTATCAACGAAGAAGCCGAAATATTTGAATGCACAGAGGATAGAGAAGTTGGTGGCAAGGCTGATGGTGAGGAAAAGTCGTTTTCTGTCAGGTTGGTTGGTAATAGCTCTGGCACAGCAATAATCCACCACGGTCGTTGCTGCGATGAGGATGCAATACCATGCGTGCACATAACCGTAGAAGAAGTAACTAGCCAGTAGCAGGAGGATGTTCTGCAGGCGCAGGTTTAGTGTCCAGTAGATACAGATGACCCCGGTGAAGAACAGCAGATAGTCAATGCTGTGAAAGATCATTTGGTTGCCAGAATGGAATCCTTGATATGGCTCCAGAACAGTCGGGTATACTCGAGGCGATGATCTTTCGATATATGATCTCCCTCTGCAAACCAGTCTTCAGGGATGTCTTTTACTGATTCCTCTAAGACCAATACATTTCTTGATTTCAGGTAATCTTTCAATTTCCTGAGGTAATGTATATAGCTTTCCTGTAGCGGGCGCTGCGTTCGCTCGAAGGCGTTCTTGACCTGATAGAAACTCAGCTTGGTGTTAAGCTTATCAGCGAGGTCAATGATATGAGGAAGAAAGGAAGAACCTGGAGCAGGTGTGAATTGCTGCGGTTCAACATTCATGATCTCAGGGGTATTGTAATCGGCATTTTCCAGTGCCAGATCGCGCCGAAGGTTATCAACGCTGAATCGCGTATTCATTCCTTCTTTACGCTTTTTCTTGCTGAGGTCGATTTTTGTTATGTCCAGTGCCAAGTCGTGTATGCTTGATTGGATTATGTGCGGCCGGGAATCAATTTTGTAGGCGGTTCGGACAACCGAAGATAATCCGAATGGTGATTTCCGACGGGATTCCAGGATCTGGTTCATGACGGGTTCTTCTTTTTCCTGCAGTCGCTTAAGGTAGTCGCCGTATTGACCCTCTGTCCTGTACTCAGCTGATGTCAGGATCGTGTCGCGGAAAAAAATGACTACCTGTTCAGGTTGAATGCCGGATTGCGCGACGATATTTTTCAGGTAGAGATACCAGCAGGCCGAGGCTCCACCTCCCTTGGCAAGCTGACTGATGCGTTTGCCGGATATTTTTTGCAGTTCATCAATGTCGATCCGGGTATAGAGCATTGAGTTCCCTATGAGCAGGATTTCCGGATTCTCACGGCGCAAACGATCCACCAGACCGATTTTGTGTTGATGATTATAAACTCCTTCAAGCCGCAGCAATAATGGGACTGTGGCTGTGATGGCAAGAAAGAGTGCTAACTGGATGAGGCCACTACGCACATGCTAATCCATTACATTATAAAGCATAAATCAAGCCGATAATTAATGGCAGAAAGTGGATATAATTTTCTGTAATAGGCAAGGTGGGTGGTGGGTGAATTGACCGGCAAGGTTAGTGTTTCCCGGTCACCCGGGGTGTTAGATCATGATTGTATTTGAGTTGTAAGACTTGCTGAATACAGACAGTTGCGCGAGGCTCGCAGGGTTATGAAACTTCATGCTGCTCTTATCTCCCTAGTTATCCTTTCATTAAATGTATTACAGGTTGCGGCAGAACCTCCCAATATTATTGTCATCATGGCCGATGACCTAGGTTACGGTGATGTGGGTTGCTACGGGGCTAAGCCAAAAAATCTCAAGACACCGCACATTGATAAGTTGGCCGCGGGCGGCGTTCGCTTTACCAGCGGTTATTGCTCTGCCTCAACCTGTACACCTACACGCTTTTCTTTTCTTACAGGTAAATACGCCTTTCGTCAGGCGGGTACCGGCATCGCTCCACCCAATGGCCCGGCGGTCATTAAACCGGGGCCGGAAACTCTACCAAGTCTACTCAAGAAGGCGGGCTATAAGACAGCCGTTATTGGTAAATGGCATTTGGGTTTAGGCGGTTCAGGTGGTCCCGATTGGAATGGGGAACTGAAGCCCGGGCCGCGCGAGATTGGGTTCGACTATAATTTTCTTTTGCCCACCACCAACGACCGTGTGCCGCAGGTGTATGTGGAAAATCATCGCGTGAAAAATCTGGATCCCAAGGATCCTTTGTGGGTTGGAAGAAAGAAACCAAGCCCGGACCATCCTACCGGCCTTACGCACCGGAATACTTTAAAGATGGACTGGAGTCATGGACATAATTCCACCATTCATAACGGGATTAGTCGTATCGGTTTCTATACCGGCGGTCATAAGGCACGCTTCCGTGATGAAGATTTGGCCGATGAATGGGTCAAGCAATCCAACAAGTGGATTGAAGCTAACAAGGATAACCCCTTCTTCCTCTTCTTCTCCTCACACGATCTGCATGTGCCGCGTATTCCGCATGAACGTTTTCGCGGCACATCCGCTCTCAGTTATCGGGGTGATGTAATTGTACAGCTGGACTGGTGCGTGGGAGAACTCGTCAAGACGTTGGATCGCTTAAAGCTCTCCAGAAATACCATGATTGTTTTCTGCTCGGACAATGGCCCTGTAGGTGATGATGGCTATAAGGATGAAGCGCTGGAAAAGATGGGGGACCATTCACCCAACGGCCCCTTTAGTGGAGGTAAATATAGTGTGCTCGAGGGCGGCACCCGCACGCCTTTCATAACCTATTGGCCCGGTAAAATTAAACCGGCGGTGTCTGATGAAATGGTTTGCACCATCGATTTGGCCGCCAGTTTTTCGGCACTTGCTGGGGTGCAATTGCCCAAGGCATCAGTGCCTGACAGCTTTAATCTCCTTGATGCCCTCCTTGGCAAAAAAGGCGCGAAGGGACGTGATCATTTGGTGCAACAGGATAATGGTCGCTGGGGTAATTACGGCTACCGTGTCGGCAAGTGGAAACTTCAACGTCACGACTCCAAGCGCGAGCGCAATGTTATTGTGACCAACAAGCTTGCCAATCAGGCAGCCCCGCAGTTTGCCTTGTTTGATTTGAGTAAAGACATTCAGGAAAAGAAAAATGTTACTGCCCAGCATCCTGAGGTTTTTGCCCGCATGAGAAAAGAGTTACAGGGCATTATTGATGCGGGCCGCAGCCGGCCTTAGCGCGACCTTCTTGGAGCCCGATGAAAATACGTTTACTGGTCTGTCTGTGCGTTGATCTTCATAGCCGGCCTGTCTGTTTCAGGTGAGAGGGCAAAGCGTAAGAAGCCGGTTCCTCGACCGGATGAAGAAATTGCAGCTACTAAATTGCGCGCGGGCTTTGCGGTTTTTCGTGAAGCCCTGGAGAATGCGGAGAAGCTGGCCGAGATGAAGGCGTTGTTACAGAAGCTCAACTCCTCCCATTACGGTTAATCCCGGCAACAAAAAAGCGCCGCTCCGAAAAGGAGCGGCGCTTTGTGAATATCAAAGTCTATTGAGGACTTATCCCACTTCGTTGATGGTTTGCAGGATGCGACCGGCAATGGCGTAGGGGTCACCCTGTGAGTTCGGGCGACGATCTTCAAGGTAGCCCTTGTAAGAGTTGTTCACGAAACCGTGTGGCACCCGGATGGATGCGCCGCGATCAGCGATGCCCCAGCTGAACTTGTCAATGGACTGGGTCTCGTGGAGCCCGGTCAGGCGCATCTGGTTGTCAGGTCCATAGGCAGCAATGTGCTCGTCTTTCTTCTCTTCAAAGCCAGCCATAAGGGCCTTGAAGTATTCCTCGCCGCCTTCCTCGCGAAGTTTCTCGGTGGAGAAGTTGGCGTGCATGCCTGAGCCGTTCCAGTCACCTGTGAAGGGCTTGCAGTGCCACTCGATGTCAACACCGTATTTCTCGGCACAACGCAACAGGAGGTAACGTGCTACCCACATCTGGTCAGCACAGTTGGCTGAGCCAATGCCGAAAATCTGGAATTCCCACTGGCCCTTGGCCACCTCGGCATTGATGCCTTCATGGTTGATTCCGGCAGCCAAGCAGAGGTCAAGGTGCTCATCGACGATGCTGCGGGCGATGTCACCGACATTTCTGTGGCCGACACCGGTATAGTATTCGCCCTGCGGATCAGGAAAACCCGTTTCGGGCCATCCCAGAGGACGGTCATCCTGGTAAAGGAAATACTCCTGTTCAAAACCAAACCACGCATTTGGGTCATCAGGGATGCCTGCACGGGTGTTGGAGGGGTGAGGACTTCCGTCCGGGAGCATGACTTCGCACATTACCAGTGCTGCATTACCGGTCCGTCCGGCGTCTGGGTAGACTGCAACGGGTTTGAGCATGCAGTCAGAATCGCTGCCATCGGCTTGCTGAGTGGAAGAGCCGTCAAAGCCCCATTCGTCAAGTTGATCGAGGGTCGGAAAATCGTCGAATTCAGCGATCTTGGTTTTTCCGCGGATGTTTGCAACGGGGGTATATCCGTCGAGCCAGAGGTATTCTAGTTTGTATTTGGCCATCGTTGTATTTGTGTAGGTTGGATTGTTAAAGATAGGTTTAGCCATCTAGGGGAACCATATTATTAGGCACGAGGTCTTAATAGCAGGTATACCCGACAGGCGGCTCCTAGAAGAGCAGACCATGTGCCAAATGTCCATGCTGATTTGTCAGGTTTTGCAGAAAAACCCCTTTTTTTCCGGTGTTGCTTGTGTTCATTCAGTTTTGAGAGCGGAATTGACAGTGGGTGGTCCTCTGGAATCTTGCTTTCACCTGATGATCTAAGTTGATGCGTGAAGAGAAAAATACCCGGCGTTCCATGGTGCATA
The DNA here is from genome assembly GCA_024229495.1 of Verrucomicrobiaceae bacterium. Taxonomy (GTDB): domain Bacteria; phylum Verrucomicrobiota; class Verrucomicrobiia; order Verrucomicrobiales; family DEV007; genus CACIUL01. The sequence goes on from JAAESJ010000102.1 coordinate 9,819, forward strand.
TTGGCTTTGACGGTCGGGTGCACAAGGTATTCCGGGGGCCGAAAGCCAGTGAAAGATTTGCTACTGAGGTTCGTGTCCTGCGTTACCTGGAAGAGAGCGAATGTAATTTTGTACCGCGGCTCCTGCACGCTGATCCTGAAGGGTTAAAGATCATAACCACAAATTGTGGCAACAAGGTGGACCTTTTGAGTGATTCCCGTGTGGCTGAAATATTTGGGGAATTGAAATCTTATGGGGTTCGGCATGATGATCCTTTCCTGCGTAATGTAACCTATCGGCCCACAGATGGACGGTTTTGCATTATTGACTTCGAGTTTGCCACGATTCTTGACGAGGAAAAGGCATCACATCCCCTGGAGACAGGACATACGGCGAGCGCTGTGCAAAATGAGGAATCTTTGCAGATCAGAATTAATTGGAGCTGCAGGACGGATGTGGGCCGATTCCGCAGGAGTAACGAGGATGCTTTTGTGGCACTTTCCCTCAACAGTGAGGGTGCCCCGGTCTTGGGAAGCAGCGGCAGTGAATCAGTGAGTAAATGTGATTTTATCTTTGCCGTCAGTGATGGCATGGGAGGGGCTCGTTCCGGTGATTTTGCCAGCCGTATTGCGGTGGAGAAGATCACCAGCCTGTTGCCCGGATATTTCCGCTCCGGGGTCGGGGCTGACAGCGGTGAGCGACAGGTGATGAATGAATTGTTCGAGATTATTCATGCTGATATAGGGATGCTTGGGCGGGCTTATCCCGAGTGCAGGGGAATGGGGGCAACGCTGAGCCTTTGCTGGGTCATGCCCGGTAGGTTGTTGGTTGCCCATGTTGGCGATTCCCGAGTCTACCGGTGGCGTAATGGAAATAAGAATGGGTTGGAGCAGTTGACTGAGGATGACACGCGGGTTGCCGGATTACAGAGAGCCGGGAAAATATCCGAATATGAAGCCCGGAATCATCCTGCGCGTAATATGCTCAGTAAGGCCCTTGGTGCCGGCAACCAGTATGTGCGCCCTCAAGTTGAGACAGTGGATCTTGAGAGAGGGGATCGTTTCCTTATTTGTTCTGACGGTGTGACTGACGGTATATGGGACAGCGGGATATCAAGGTTGCTTGGCGATGGTTCGAATGCGGAAGAAATCGTTGAACTGGCGGTTCAAGAATCAGGGAGGGACAACGCCACGGCGATTGTGGTGGATGTGTGCTGATGAATATCATCAATCAATTCGTTGACCAAGGAGAACGAATTCCATCGCGAATACGAGGCAGGGGTTCCTTTGCAGGTAATCAGGTCAACAGGTCCTTGACCACCCGGCCGTGAACATCGGTTAACCGGTAGTCTCGCCCCTGGAAACGATAACTGAGCCTCTCGTGGTCGAAGCCGAGGAGGTGCATCCAGGTGGCCTGCAGGTCATGGACATGAACCTTGTCTTGGGCAACCGAGAAGCCGAGCTCGTCGGTCTCGCCGTGGGAGTAGCCTCCCCGGGCACCGCCCCCGGCAATGACCATGCTGTAGGCATTGGGGAAATGATCGCGGCCGAGGACCTTGCCTTTCGATGTGCGTCCCTCCCGGAAAGGGGTGCGTCCAAATTCGCCGCCAATGATAATCAGTGTCTCGTCGAAGAGTCCACGTTCTTTCAGGTCACGAATTAGTGCCGCGATCGGCTTGTCCATGGTCGCGCACTTGTTGGTTAGTCCGCCACGGATGTCCTCTGAGGGATTTGTGCCGTGGAAGTCCCAACCCCAGTCGAAGAGCTGGACAAAGCGAACGCCCTGCTCAGTGAGTCTCCTCGCCAGCAGGCAGTTATTGGCGAGGCTTGCGCCACCAGGCTTGGCGCCATAGGCCTCCAGGGTTTTCGCGTTTTCCCTTGAGATGTCCATTACCTCAGGGACAGCCGTCTGCATCCGGAAGGCGAGCTCATACTGGGCAATGCGGGTTAGGGTCTCAGGGTGTCCGAAGTCTTTCGCTGCCTGTTGGTTAAGATCCTTCAGGGCGTCAAGGGAATGGCGGCGCATTTTGCGATCCATGCCTTTCGGGTCGGATAAATACAATACGGGATCCCCCTTTGAGCGGCATTGAACCCCTTGGTATACCGAGGGAATAAAACCCGCGCCAAAGGAGTTTTTGCCGCCGTTGGGTTGCACTCCGCTTGAGATGAGGACGACATACCCGGGCAGGTTTTCATTCTCGGTGCCGAGACCGTAGGTGACCCAGGATCCGAATGAGGGTCTACCGGGTCTGGGGGAACCGGTATGAAGGAAGAGTTCCGCCGGGGCGTGGTTAAATTGATCGGTGGTCATCGACTTGATGACGCATAAGTCGTCAGCCAAGGCGTGGAAATTGGGTATTGCATCCGACATCCAGGTTCCGCCATTGCCATACTGCTTGAAAGTCCGCGGGGTCCCCATCAGTTTTGGGCGTCCGCTCGTGAAGGCAAAGCGCTTCCCCTTGTAGAACTCATCCGGGCAGTCCTCGTTGTTTCGCTTGACCAGTTCGGGTTTGTAGTCCCATAGGTCGAGGTGTGGTGGTGACCCTGTCAGGTGAATGTAGATAACCCGCTTGGCTTTGCTCTCAAAGTGGGGTTTTTTCGGAGACAGCGGATTGGTCAGTGCTTCAACTGCGCTGGAGTTTCCTCCCAACATTTGACTGAGGGCGATGCTGCCAAGGCTGATGCCACTGCCTGCCAGGAAGTGGCGACGTGTCTGGTGTTGAATCTGTTGATGGTAGAGGTTCATCGCTTCATTAAGAACTCATCAAGGTTGAGAATAACATTGCCCACCACCGCAAGTGCTGCAAGCCGGGCATGATCCGCACCTGCAGGAGCGGGCCCGATGGGCTGGGTTGCCATCATGGTAGCTGCTTTCGGGTCCTGCTTGTATTGGGAGTAGGCGCTATCAAAGAGCTCCTTTAGTCTTGTCAGTTCTGCTTCGCGTGCAGGGCGCGCAAGGCACATCCTGAAGCCATGCCCGATGCCCGATCCTGCACTTTTGGCTTCCGTTGCCACTGTGTTCATGCGGCGGGCGAGGGCCTGCGCGGCTTCAACGTAGACCGGGTCATTCAGGGTCACCAGGGCCTGCAGTGGGGTGTTGGTTCTGCTTCGCCGCACCGTGCAGATCTCGCGATTGGGAGCATCAAAGGTGGCCATCGAGGGGTAGGGGTTGGAGCGGCGCCAAGTGGTGTAGAGTCCACGTCGGTATTTGTCCTCACCCTTTGAGGTTGACCAGTCAATTCCGCCGCCAAAGGCTGCCTTGATGCCAAGGCTTGGCTGGGGAGGACGCACCGGCGCGCCATACATTTTCGCACTTAACAAGCCGGATACCGCCAGTGCCTGGTCGCGTATCATCTCTGCGGAGATCCTGAAACGCGGGCCACGTGCAAGCAAACGGTTTTTAGGATCAGTTTCCATGGAGTCCCCGGTAACCTTTGAATCCTGGCGGTAGGCCGTCGAAGTGACCAGCAACTTGAGGAAGGCTTTCATGTTCCACCCGCTTTCCATGAACTCCACTGCAAGCCAGTCGAGCAGTTCAGGGTGGGTTGGCAATTCACCCTGTGAGCCGAATTCTTCACTTGTGGGAACAATGCCAATACCGAAAACCATCTCCCAGAGGCGGTTGGCCATTACCCGTGCGGTTAACGGGTTGTCTTTAGCGATCAGCCATTTTGCCAGGGTTAGCCTGTTCATCTTTCCTGTATCCTCAGGTTGGTGGAAAACGGCCGGTAAGCCCGGCGTTACCTCCTTGCCCTTATCCAAATAATTTCCGCGCATCTGGATGTTGGTTTTCCTTCCCTTTCCCGCAGTGAGTTCTCGCATGATGGGGACAGTGGTGGCTGGCTTGAGGGTGGTGAGTTGTCTTCTGAGATCGGTAAGCTCCGCACTGGTCTTGGCTGTCTGGGGGTTCAGCTCGGCAAAGTGGTGAAGTAACTCGGCGGCTTGTTCCTTGCTGCGCTTTTCCGGAGGTATCGCAATGATGTCGGCAAGCTTGTGGGGAAGTGCACGTTGAGGCTCTTTTGAACTGCTGACAGATATTCGGAAGCGGCCGATAGCATGCTCCCCGTAGGTTTGTTTTAGGGTGAATTGCAGTTTGCCTCCGGGCAAGGGGCTGGCCAACTCGAGGACGGCATGGTGGTCTTTTCCCGCCTGCGGTGCAATTGCCCATCCGGAATGGCCACCGGCATCTCCATCGATTGCCAATGAGATCCCGAACTTCTCCTGGTCGAAGCTTGACGTGGCGTGGGAAAACGCTGCCTTTTGGCCGCCTGCAAGGGATATTTCCTTTTCACGCTGAGGTGCTTTCTTGTAGGGCTCGGTCCAGACAGTCCCGCGCTTTTCATCAAGCAGCGAGAGGCTGAACCCATCAAGCCTTGAGACCACGCCGTTATCCGTCCGGTTCCAGATCACGATGCGCGTGATGTCGTGCTCAGCGCCCAGGTCGACTTCCCAGAACGGGTCTGGTTTGTTGAGCGCCGTATGGGCAACGCTTCCTGCCTCATATTTTCCGTTTGTGTTGCCGTCAATTGCCCGCCCGGCAACCGCGTCAGCATAAGTGCCAGCCTGGTTAGCCTTGCCCTTCAGCGCGACATTCTCGTTACCGCTGAAAACCTGGACCTCAGCGATGTTAAGGATCTTACCTTTCCCGGGCAGGTCGATACGCACAAAGCGACCACGCTTGGATGGTGATTCCGTGTTGCTGACCAACTCGACCTCATTGAGTACAAAGTTGCCCTTTCGGCCGGGGCCTTTCCAGTGACTGAGGCTATCATGGCTCAAGGTATCGATTCGGACTGCGGTGACAGCCTTGTGGGCGGTTGTTCCCTCAATGGTGTAGGTATCAGTGGGTGCTGACTTGCCGCTTAAGAGATAGGAACCGTCATCAAGCCGGGTAAAGGTTGCTTGCGAGCTTGCATTTAGCGAGACTTCCTCAAGGAGGTGCCATTGTTTATCCTGATCGGCTAACCCTGCTTCCCATTGTAACAGGGCTTTCTTGTTTTCTGCGCTTGGAGCAGTCAGTGAAGCTTCCAGTTCCGCGATGCGGGCCGTGATTTCCTGCTGTTGCTGTATCTGTGCACCACTGAAGACCGGTACGGTTGGGCTTTCATCCCTGCGATCAGCATCCTGTGTCTGGTTGAGGATGGCGAACATCCTGAAATATTCCTCCTGGGAAATAGGATCGTATTTGTGGGTGTGGCATTGTGCACAGGCCATGGTGGTGCCCATCCAGGTTGCCATGGTGGTGTTGACGCGATCAACGACGGCAACATTTCGGAATTCCTCGTCGTTGGTTCCGCCTTCGTTGTTGGTTTGTGTATTGCGGTGAAAGGCGGTTGCCACCAGTTGATCATTGACGGGGTCCTCGAGAAGATCACCGGCTATTTGCTCAATGGTGAACTGGTCAAAGGGCTTGTTTTGATTGAAGGCCCGAATGATATAGTCCCGATAAGCCCAGATAGTGCGTGACGGGTCGTCCGCGTATCCGGAGGAGTCGGCATAACGTGCCAGGTCAAGCCACATGCGCGCCCAGTGCTCCCCGAAGGAGGGCTTTGCCAGCAGGCGATCGACGAGTTTGGTATAGGAGGCAGGGCTTTTGTCGGTGACAAATCCATTGACTTCTTCAATGGTTGGCGGCAACCCGGTAAGGTCAAGAGAGAGTCTGCGGATGAGTGTATATCGATCAGCTTCAGGGGAGGTGCTGAGCCCTTTCTTTTTGCGGCGGGTTTCAAGAAAAGCATCAATGGCATTACCCTCTTTTGCTTTTCTTTTCTCAGAGTTTGGCACTTCGGGGCGTGAGGGCTTTACATATGACCAGTGCGTTTCATAGTGTGCTCCTTCCTTTATCCATTGCTTGAAGAGGGCAATCTGCTCAGCCGTAAAGCGCGTTCCTGCTTTCGGTGGAGGCATTAACTCATCAGGGTCATCAGTGGTGATGCGATAGATAAGTTCACTGGCATCGATGTTCCCCGCCACGACTGCACGGGTGCCATCATTGTCGGATGTAGCCCCGGCGCGGGTGTCTAGCCGCAGTTTGGCTTTACGCTCATTCTCGTCAGGTCCGTGGCAGCGCAGGCAGGTGTTTGAGAGCAATGGGCGAATGTCATTATTGAAGCTGACTTTTGCAGTGGCAGTAGACAGGCCGCAGAGGATAATGATCGTGTTGCGTAAAAGCATAATAGGCTGTTCAGGATTATATTACCTTTTTCCGGAAAATATAACACCCGGAAAATATAACACTGGTTACTGGCGCCGTTTTCTTCAATTGGCGGGAGATTTTAAGGCAATGAGAATACCTTCCCGCTGATTGTGTTATTTTTATGCCGGAAGTTCCGGGGGTGGAGTGGGGGCAGAAGAAGGTAATTCCATGATTATTCCCAGCGCATTTTCCAGATATTACTGGTGCTGTGTGACCGCTTGAAAAAATCCCGCACGTTGCGGATCAGAGCCGGATTGCTTGCGGCCAGGTTATTGGTTTCCCCAAGGTCTTCATCAAGGTCATAAAGCTCAATGGGAGGATTGTCCTTTTTCTTGAGGTTTCGTTGCACGGCTTTCCATTGACCGAAACGCACGGCTCTGGCTCCACTCCGCTCGTGAAATTCCCAGTAGAGATACTCATGTTGTTTCTGGGTGTCTTTGCCCAGCAGGGTTGGCAGCAAACTGATTCCGTCGAGGTGTGCAGGAATGTCTCTTCCTGCTACCTCACAGAATGTAGGAAAGATGTCCCAGTGGGCACTGATGTGGGTTGATTTTGACCCAGGCTTAATCTTGCCGGGCCACCGGGCAATAAGCGGAACACGGATTCCGCCTTCGTAGAGATCTCGCTTGTAGCCTTTCAGTGGGCCGTTCGAGTCAAAGAAATCAGGCATGTGTCCGCCTTCCTTGTGCGGACCGTTGTCGGAGCTGAGCATGATGAGGGTTTGATCATCAATGCCGAGTTCTTTCACGAGGCTGATTATTTGTCCAACTCCCTCATCGAGCTTGGTCATCATCCCGGCAAACATTGCCGCCGGGTTCTTTACCGGCGGCCCGGCGTATTTTCCGACCTTGTCCTTAAACTGGGGAAATTTCTTCCTGAAGGGGGCGGCGTATTTTTCGGGCACGTGCATAGCGGCGTGAGGAATAGTGACTGGCAGGAAGCAGAAGAAAGGCTTCTTGGAATTACTGCGGATAAATTCCAGAGCTTCGTGCATGATCGGGTCATGGGCATAAGTTTTGCCGTCCAGCGTGATCTTCTTCTCGTTGTCGAACAACCAGGTCGGGTAATAAGTGTGCGCGTTGCGTTGGCAATTGTATCCGTAGAAGCGGTCGAAGCCCTGATTTTCGGGAGCTCCCTCGGAGCCGGGATTTCCCAGCCCCCATTTGCCAAAAGCCCCTGTGGCATATCCTGATTCCTTAAGGGCTTCAGCGATGGTGAAGGTTGAGGATGGAATTGGGTGTTGCCCGATGGGTCTGATTTCCTTATTGCCCCGCACCGGGGTGTGGCCGGTGTGCAGGCCTGTCATCAATACGCTGCGCGTGGGGGCGCAGACTGTGGAACCGGAATAATGCTGGGTGAACTTGATTCCCTCGGTCGCGAGTCGGTCGATGTTGGGTGTCCGGAATTTCTTCTGTCCGTAACAGGAGAGATCCCCGTAACCTGCATCATCAAGCAGGATGTAGATGATGTTTACCGGGGCTGCAGGTGCCGGGGTTACTGAACAAAAGAAGGATGCCACGGTAATAAACGTGGCGATGATTGCGGTTGGTGCGGTACAGGAAGTCATGACTGTTGTTGTTTGCGTTAATATATGGATAACACGGGTAATGTGTCATTATCAACACGCTACCCGGTATTGCTTTCTGTTAACAGGGGCTTTGTCGAATGAAACGGGCACGGTGCGAATGAAACAAACGGGCACGGTGCGAATGAAACGCCCCGCGCCCGTTTCTACCAAACTAACAATTGCTATTCCTGAGGATTCTGGTGCAATGACTTAAGGTTCACCCGCTTGGGTTTCCTTATTCTATCTGCCGCACCCGGTAGAACATAACTCTAGTGCCTTCAGGGAGGAAGCTGTCAACAAACTCGGTGGAGTCACCTTCTCCCTCGAGACCATCATCGAGTTCCTCCCAGAGCAGGAGGTCATTGGTGCGATCCACCGCGTAAATCTTGCCAGCCTTTGAGTTAAAGGAGAGAGTGACCACTGGATTTGCTCCCGAGAAGTTGGCGCTGATGTCGGTGATTCGGAGAGGCGCCGGAGAGCCTCCTGTGGGGCTGCCTCCCTCTGCCAGTTCAAGGATCTTCTCGGCACTGAGTGCGCTCGTCCAGATTGCGACCTCGTCAATGAGGCCAAGGTAAGGCACTTCCCCGTTATTCCTGGCTCCAATGATCAGGTTGCCATCACCGTTCGGGGCGTTTTTCTGCCCGGTCCAATCCTGTTGTCCATCAAGATAAATGGTGCCTTGGTCTGCGGCT
>JAAESJ010000103.1 GCA_024229495.1 Verrucomicrobiaceae bacterium
CCATGAGTAGTCTATCAGTCCGGTTCCGGAAGCTGTAGTCCATACGTACAGGTCTAGGTCAGCGTTCTGGTCCCAGTCGAGTGTGATGTTCGCGGCGAACCCGTCGGGTATGACGATCGCCCAGATGTCAGAGGTGTCAGTGGAGCCCACTATGCCACCGCTGATGTCATCCATGTCTAGGAGCGACCCGGTAAGCAATCCGGTAGCCGTCCCCAATACGGAGTTGAGGGTGAGTTGCATTCCACCGTCGCCGTAGGCGTCAGTCATGGTTACTGTCCATGTCCCCGCTCCGCTGTAGGGTCCAAGGGTGCCTGTCGAGTATTGGCCGAAGGTCCCTATTGGATAGTTGTATGAGGCCCCTCCTGGTCCGGATACGGACATAGCGGTCTCGGATGCGCACCAGTAGTCGCACGTGTAGCCGATAGCCAGCGAGTCCCCTGCTGCGAGGGTGAACGTGTCTGTGTAGCTGGACCACCATCCGACTCCAGTGGTGGTCTGACCGGAGTTCCATGGCTGGTTGGGGCCGGAGATTGCCGAGGTCTCGTCTCCGATGCCTCCTGCGTCACCGGGGTAAACGGTGACTGTGAGCTTGTAGTCGTCGTAGCTGAGTTGGTAGGCCTGGTAGCTCATGATGCTAGCCATGACTGGGGATCCAGCCAGGTC
>JAAESJ010000104.1 GCA_024229495.1 Verrucomicrobiaceae bacterium
AAAAGCATATGCAGTCCAAATTGCTGCTGCAAATAATAGTACAGATCCAAATGTAGACATCATCCCTGTAGCTAAACCAGCAATAATATTAGTTCCTGCTCCAGTACTAGATTTTTGAACAATTTCAAGAACTGGTTTTTTCCCCAGTCCTGTGTAATATTCAGTAATAGAAGATATTAGCCAGCCTACTACAAGCCCTGTTAATGTGGCATAGAACACATTCATTGATGAAATATCTCTAGCCCCTTCTCCAAAAAATTGCATAGTCATAGTTTCAGGCAACATATAGCCTACAAGAAAATAACATGTGATAGCAACTAAAAATATAGAAAGCCAATTTCCTTTATTTAAGGCTCCCATTACCTCATCTTCCTTAGCATCATTAGAGTTAATCTTTACCACCATTGTTCCAATTAGAGATATGATAATCCCTACACCTGCAATTGCCATTGGCAATAGAATTGGGCCAATACCACCGAAGACATCATCAATAGAGCCTCCCATGTCCTTAATCACATAATTACCAAGGACCATTGCTGCCAATACTGTTGCAACATAAGAACCGAATAAATCAGCCCCCATTCCTGCAACATCTCCAACATTGTCTCCAACATTGTCAGCAATTGTAGCTGGATTTCTAGGATCATCTTCAGGAATTCCTGCTTCAACTTTTCCAACTAAATCAGCTCCAACATCAGCTGCCTT
>JAAESJ010000105.1 GCA_024229495.1 Verrucomicrobiaceae bacterium
CTGCTATGGTGGCGAGATCCCCACCCCGAACATCGATGCCCTGGCCAAGGGTGGGCTGCGTTTCACCAATTACTACGTAAACAACATGTGCCTTGTCACCCGCGCCAGCCTGATGACCGGACACTACCCGAAAACGGCCAAGCCCGGTGCCACACTCAGCAAAAATTGCGTCACCCTTCCCGAACTGTTGCGACAATCCGGCTACACCACCCTGATGACCGGCAAGTGGCACCTGGGAAACCATGCCCGCGCGGGTGCCGGGTCCCCAAACGACCGGGGATTTGACCACTGGTATGGGATTCCCGGGGGAGCAGCCAGTTTCTACGACCCGGATCTGTTAACCCGCGACGGCAGGGACATCTCGCATGAGGCCCGTGACAATCCCAATTACTACTTCACCGATGCACTGAGTAATGAGGCGGCGGGCATGGTGAACCGAACACTCGATGAAAATCCGCAACGCCCTTTTTTCCTGTATCTTGCCTACACTGCCGCCCACTGGCCACTGCACGCCCGTGAGGGGGATATCAAAAAACACCAAAGAGCCTTCACAAAAGGATGGGACAGGTTACGCAAAGAGCGTCTCGACAGGATGAAAAAAATTGGTGTCATCTCCCCTGACTGCAGGATTTCTCCACGCCACCCGAAGATTCCCGCGTGGAATAACGAAAAACACAAGCTATGGCAGGAACGCCGCATGGAGGTATATGCCGCGCAAGTCACCGTGATGGACGAGGGAATCGGGAGAATTATGGACTTGCTCAGGAAGCGTGAGGCTTTTGACAATACCATCGTGCTCTACATGCACGACAATGGTGCGTGTCATGTTGAATATGGCGAGCAACGCAAGGGGTCCTACCTGCCCGCGAAAACCCGCGACGGCAGGCCAATGATGCCCGGCAACCGACCGGATATCATGCCGGGGGCAGAGCATACCTACCAAAGTGTCGGCTACGGCTGGGCAAACCTGGGCAACACACCTTTTCGCTTGTTTAAGCAACACGATCATGAGGGTGGCAATCGCAGTCCGCTGATCGCCCACTGGCCGAAAGGCATTACCGGCAAAGGCGCGCTGGTAAAGTCGGTTTGTCACGTTACCGACATGATGCCGACCTTACTTGAGGCGGCAGGTATTGATTATCCCGTGAAATTCTCCAACCAGCCAATCCTTCCCCATGTCGGCCGCAGCTTAGCCTCGGCATTCTCCGGGAAAGAAGTTCCAGACCGCGAGAGTATTTTCTGGAAACACGCCAAGGGCAGGGCTCTTCGTTCCGGAGACTGGAAACTGGTGGCGCAATCCAGGGGCGGGTGGGAGCTCTACAACCTCGCCAAAGATCCAACGGAACTCAATAACCTCGCCGGTTCAAATCCGGAAAAGCTATCCCAGTTGAGAAAAAAATGGCAAGCTTGGCAAAACGGGCAATGACATGCCACACTCGCCATATGAAAAGTAGGCGAAAATTCCTAAAGACGACCGCCACGGCCGCGACCACGACACTGGTGGGTGCTCCCAACGTATTGGCCCAAAAAAACCCGAATTCCCGGCTGCGTATCGGCGTGATGGGACTCAGTCGCGGCAAGGCGCATATCTCCGGCTTCCTTGGAGTGGATAATACCGAGGTTGCCTATGTCTGCGATGTCGACAAAAACCGCCTGGCCGGCGGGATCAAGCATGCCGCCAGCCGACAGGCCGGGAAGAAACCGAAGGGGGTCACCGATTTCAGAGAGATCCTTGATGACAAGGAAGTTGATGTGCTTGCCATTGCCGCACCAAACTTCTGGCACACGCCCGCTGCCATTCTTGCCTGTGACTCCGGCAAGCACGTTTATGTCGAGAAACCCGGTAGCCACAATGCGCACGAGTCACAATTAATCGTCAAGGCCGCACGTGACAGCAAGCGCATGGTGCAGATGGGCAACCAGCGCCGCAGTCTGCCGTCCTTTCGCGAGGGCATTGAAAAGATCCGTGGAGGAGCGCTTGGCACCCTGCGCTACGCACGCTGCTGGTATAACAACCGGCGTGGATCCATCGGTCGCGGCAGACAGGTGGCAATCCCGCAATGGCTGGACTGGAAACTCTGGCAGGGACCAACTCCGGAACGTCCCTACAAGGATAACCTGGTACATTACAACTGGCACTGGCACTGGCATTACGGCGGTGGCGAGCTTGCCAACAACGGCGTCCACGCCCTCGACATTGCGCGCTGGGGGCTCGACGTCGATTACCCGGTGCGTGTTACCTGTAACGGGGGTCGCTACCACCACGATGACGACCAGGAAACACCCGATACTGCTGATGCAACCTTTGACTTTGGCAAGGTGGGAATCAGCTGGCACGGCAGCAGCTGCCTGCAGCGCAAACACGAGAAACACAGCTTTGTCAGTATCTACGGTGACAAGGGAGTCATGGCCTTCGAGAGTTCTGGATACCGCCTCCATGACCTTGACGGGAAGCTGCTGGAAGAGAACATCCCGCCTTTTACCGACCTGCCACACTTTGAGAACCTTGCCTCCGCAATTCGCGATGGCGCCACCCTCAACGCCGAGATCGCAGATGCCCAGAAAAGCGCCCTGATGTGCCATCTTGGAAACATTGCCTATCGCAGCCAAAGTGAGGTCAGGCTGGATCCCGGAACACACCAGGTTGTCAATACCCCCGCAACCGGCAAATTCTGGCGTCGAGAATACCGTAAAGGGTGGGAACCAAAATCATGAATCTGCTAACAACTCTCTTAATCTGTGTCCTTGCATGGGCTGGTAATGCCCTCGCCAAGCAGCCAAACATTGTCCTGATCCTTGTCGATGACATGGGATATGGCGACCCGGGTTGCTACAATGCCGACTCAAAGATTCCTACACCCAATATCGACCGCCTGGCACATGACGGCATGCGCTTCACTGATGCCCATGCCTCAGGTCCCCTGTGTCACGTCTCCCGCTATGGACTGATGACCGGGACCTATCCCTGGCGCACCGAGTTCAATTGGCGCCGCCAGCCGGTGATTGCAGCGGAGCAGGAAACCATCGCCTCCTTCCTTAAGTCACAGGGTTACCGCACCTCCATGGTTGGCAAGTGGCACCTGGGATTTACAGAAAAGTTGATCGAGAACTACGCCGGTGAATTACGTGGCGGTCCGGTGGACCGTGGATTTGAAAGCTACTTCGGGATCCGTGCCTCAACGGATATCCCGCCCTATTTCTATATTCGCGGCAACCGGGCGGTGATGCCACCAAGCGCGACCATTGCCGACAACAACACCAAGGGCTGGACGAGGATACAGGGCGCATTCTGGCGCAAGGGTAAAATCGCTCCCGACCTGAAGCTTGAGGAAGTGCTGCCCCGTTTCACCCGGGAAGCGGTTTCAGTCATCACCGGTCACTCAGAAGATAAGGATAAAAAGCCGCTCTTCCTCTATCTCGCCTACCCGGCCCCCCATACGCCATGGCTGCCGTCCCGACAATTCACCGGCAAGAGCAAGGCGGGACTCTACGGCGACTTCATGATGATGGTCGACGCCATGATAGGCAATGTGTTGAAAGCACTCGACACCAGCGGGATGCGTGAAGATACTCTGGTGATCTTCAGTTCAGACAATGGGCCTGTCTGGTATGACCAGGACGTCGAGAAATTCGGTCACGATTCATCAGGCGGGTTGCGCGGCATGAAAGCTGACGCCTGGGAAGCCGGGCACCGCATGCCCTTCATTGTGCGCTGGCCGGGCAAGGTGGGCGCCGGAGGCCACACTGACCACACCATCTGCTTTACCGACCTGTTCGCCACCTTTGCCACAATCTGCGGGAAAAGCCTGCCCGACTCAGCAGCACCGGACAGCTTTGACTTCTCCCCTGTCCTGCTCGGTCTTGGTGCCGCCGGTGACAAACAGCGCCCGCCAATCGTGATGGCAGCCGGCGGCGGCACAATGCTCATCCGCGATGGGAACTGGAAACTCATTAATGCTCTCGGCTCCGGTGGCTTCTCAAACCCACGGAGAAGAAAACCTCAATCCGGTGAGCCTGAGGGCCAGCTGTATAACCTGTCCAGTGACATGGGCGAGCAAACCAATCTCTACCTGAAACATCCGGAGATAGTCACGCGACTGAACAAGCAATTGGCGACAATCCGCAAGTCAAGGCGTACCAGGCCATAGGAGACACGGGCGCGCCAGCAAGGCACAAAGTTAGTGAGGTTATCGCCACCCCGGGTTATATAGAACAGAACAAAACCGCCACCTGATGCCCTTTCACTCCAAGGTTCGCGATCAGTTAAAGGTCATCCTCCCCGGCCTCTTCCTGGTTCTCACCTGCAACCCCCTGCTGAGCGCGGAACGCATCACGAAAGGATTGCTGGCCCTTTATGACTTTAGCGGGACGGATGAGGTGACAATACGGGATCGCTCAGGAGTCGCCCCTGCCATGGACCTGAAGATTGAAAATCCCAAGGCAGTTTCCCGTGCGGATGGAGTCCTGAATATTCAGGGTAAAACACGCATGCGATCTCTCAAGCCGGCAACCAAGGTCCTCAATGCCGTGCGCCAATCCGGCGAGATCACCGTTGAAGCCTGGATTCATCCTGAAAATACCACCCAGTCCGGGCCGGCACGAATCCTCAGCATTTCCAAGAACATCAGCGAGCGAAACTTTACCCTCGGCCAGGATGGAAACAAGCTTGATGCCCGGCTGCGCACCACCCGCACAAGCAAAAACGGCCTGCCTTCAACCGCGTCCAAAAGCGGTAGCCTGAAAGCAGCATTAATGCATGTCATTTATACACGAAGCCGCTCAGGAAACGCCTCGATCCACATCAATGGCAAGCAGGTGGCAAAAGCAACGATCGCCGGTACCCCCTCAAACTGGGATGGTTCATTTTACCTGTCATTGGCTAATGAAGCCTCAGGAAACCGGCCATGGAAGGGCAGTTATCATCTGGTTGCCCTGTATGGACGGTCCCTCTCAGGTGATGAAATACAGGCCAACTTCAAGGCCGGCGCGGGAGCAAAGAGCGAGGAACTTCTAGCTCGCATGCGTGTTGCTGACCAGGCAAGGCACTTCCACCGAGAAGTCGCCCCCTTGCTGGTAAAGCATTGCCTGGAATGTCATGATACCGCCACCAGCAAGGGCAAACTTGACCTCTCTCACAAGGCCCCCGCAATGGCCGGGGGCAAGGAAGGGAAAGTCATTATACCGGGGCAAGGGTCGCAAAGCCTGCTCTGGCAAATAGTCGCTGACAACGAGATGCCGGAGGATCGCGAGCCTTTATCTGATCGGGAAAAGGCATCACTGAAAAAATGGATCGATGACGGAGCCCACTGGCCGGTTGAAATGATTGACCCCCTTGCCTACAAGTCAGGCCCAAACGCCAACAACCGTTTTGTAAGGAGACTGACAGTCCCTGAATACATTGAGACCGTTCGTGGCATCCTGGATGTGGATATTGCCGAACAGGCGCGTGAACTCTTGCCGGCAGACCTGCGTGCCGATGGTTTCAGCAACACTGCCTACAATCTCGGCGTTGACCTCAAGCATATTGAGGCATACTCCCGCCTTGCATCCATAGCCGTCCAGAAAATGGATGTCGGTAAATTTGCCGCCCGGTTCTCCAGTAACCGCAGCCTCACCCAGAAACCGATGCGGGCACATATCGCAAAGCTCGGGGAATGGGTCCTGCGTGGACCTCTGGAGGAGCATGAAATCAACACGTTCCGGGGAATATCCACGGCAGTGGCAGCCAACGGCGGCAACTTTGATCAGGCAATGGCCTATATCCTGGAAGCCATGCTGCAATCACCCCGCTTCATTTATCTCATGGAACAACAGAACGAGGGCTCCACACCCCTGCCGGCCAGTAATTACGAGTTGGCCTCACGCATCAGCTACATGATTTGGGGCGCTCCCCCGGATGGCCAACTCATGCAGGCGGCCGGCAAGAACGAACTCACCGATCCGGCCGGGGCAGAGAAGCAGGTGCGCCGCATGCTTAAAGATCCCCGCGCACGCAAACGCTCAGAACATTTCGCCTATGAATGGCTGCATCTTGAACGTCTCAAGCATATCAACCCGGACAAGAAGCGATTCCCCGACTGGAATAATCAACTCGCCGAGGACATGATGGCTGAGACAATCGCCTTTTTTAATGACATCACCTGGCAGCAGAAGCGACCTCTCACCGATCTTTTCAACGCACAATTCACCTATGCAACCCCTCAACTTGCAAAACATTACCGCTTTACTGAAGTCCCCGGAAAGCAACCCGGAACTTCACGCAAAAACGATAAACTTATCCGCTATGACCTCTCGCAAATCCCATCCCGTGGCGGTTTGCTTACCCATGGAAGCATCCTTACCATCGGCGGAGAAAATGCCTCAATGGTAACCCGCGGGCTCTTTATCCTTCACGACCTGCTTCGCGGCACCATAAAGGATCCTCCGCCCGGTACCGACACGACACCGGTAGACTCCCGCCCAGGACAATCGCAACGCGGGATCGCTGAAATGCGGATCAACGACAAGGCATGCGGAGGTTGTCACAAAAAATTTGAACCCCTCGCCTTCGGCCTCGAGCGCTACGATGGCCTCGGTTCTTTCAGGAAACATGACCGCTATAAAAACCTGCTGCGTGAGGATGGGGAATTGACCTTGCCCGGTAATGCGAAGCGGATTGCTTATCAATCCAGTGCAGAACTCATGGATATCCTTGCCGGGAACGAACGGGTTGCTGAAAACATCACCTGGAAACTCACCCAGTTTGCCCTCGGCCGCCCGCTGGGCGGGCCGGATATTCCCGTTGTAAAAGCCATCCACGCCTTGGCTCTTGAAAACGGCGGTAATTATCCGGAAACCATGATTGCCATCACGCTCAGTGACCTGGTCAGGATAAAGCCGGCGGCAAATACATTTCCCGGCGGTAAATAAATCATTTACACTGTTTTCAAACCCGGCCAACCGGGTTTAAAATACCTTGTCACCCAGCCGGCACTTCAAGTCACCATGAACCATCGCAAAATAACCAGACGCACCGTGCTTCGCGGACTGGGCGGATTCACCGTGGGGCTTCCATTGCTGGAAGAAATGGTCACCACGCGTGCACACGGTGCCGGCAGAAAACAACCTGTTCCGGTCAGGGCCTTTAACCTGTTCTTTGGCCTGGGAATACCGGCTCCCCTGCAAAATGAAGGGTTCAAGGGAGTGCTTGAACCTCTCGAGCCCCTTTCTGACAAGTTGCTCATCATGAGAAATGTTGACCAGGTCCGCTGCGACCACTCCGGACTCAATGCACATTTTGACGGCGCATCAGGTGCCTTCACGGCAACAGCACCCAATGGCAGCGCGAAATCAGGAGGAGCATCCATTGACCAGTTGGTTCGCCGTGCACACCACCCTGAAGGCTTGCCCGGAAACCAGTTAACAACCCTGGTCGCGGGAACCTTCTTTCGCCGCAGCAGGATCAGCAGATACATCCACAGCTACAACCCAGACGGCACGATTGCTGCCAGCATGCAGGAGAAACCACGCGATGTGTTTGACCGGGTCTTTGGCAAGATAATCCTGGACGGAAATGGCAAGGACGAAAAACAAAATAGGCTGAAGCGCAGCGTCCTGGATGCAGTGGTTGATCAATACCGCCACTACACGGGTGCCAATTCCCCATTGGGCCAAACTTCAAAGTCGCGCCTCAAAGATCACCTGGACCGGATCCGTGAACTAGAACAACGTGCCTTCGCGCTGGAAAACCAAACGGGTGAGGGTGCTCACATTCCTCCCTTGCCGCCAAGATCAAAGCTCAAGCATGAGGGCCAGGCTGATCCCGGCGGACAGGGTATCGAAATGAAACTGGAGGAACTCACTGAGGAATGGCGCCTCATGGCCGACCTCTATGCCATGGCCATTCGCACAGACCGTGTCCGCTTCGGTTCACTCACTTTCCTTGCCGCAGGAGAACGCATCCGCATGACCGGGGATTATCACTACCAGGGACGGAAAATCTTTACCTTCGACGATGCCGGGCAACTCAACGCATCCGGGGACAAGGGATGCAGCCATGAATGGTGGCACAAGTTCAGTGAGAAGGGCGAAAACAAGGCACTGCGTGCCCACGCACACATGAAAATGAACGAAGTGGCCTACTTCCTAAAAGCCCTGGATGATGAAAACTCCCTCGAGATCAACGGCAAGACTATCCTCGAGAACTCCCTGATCACGATATCGACCGAGTCCGGCGACGGACGGCATAATAATGTCAAGCGGGAGCTTTCAGGTGTCTTCCATGCCATCAGCGGGGCTGGCGGGCGCTTTAAAACCGGCGAAATCATGGATATCGGCGCTGAGGGTATTGACGTATACAACACGATGCTGACAGCGATGGGGAGCAAAGAGCGGCTTGGACCCACCCAACGTGAGCGCACGAAAATTGACAGGATAAGGGCCTGAAACGCCTCTTAAGCCAACAGGAGGTATTGCCAATGCTTGGGTTCATCCTGGGCTCAAGGCATCGAGAAGGCAGCCGGAAAAGATGGATATTTTCTCCCACATCATTTTAGGGTAATCTTTTCGTTCTAAACTACTCACATAACCTGCAAAACCCGCAGTAGCTTTTCACCCAGCCCATCTCAACCATGAAAACTAAAACTCCCGCCCTTTGGCTCACCATCGCAACAACAATCCTCGCCTGCACCGGTCTGCTGACAGCCCAAGAAAAACAACAATCGCGGCGCGACCGCGGGAATGACAATCCCAGAGCCCAGGACAACCAGCGCCCGCCACTGCGTGATGGCACTCGGCTTCCCTCCAGAGACAATGCCGCAGGAGCTGCAGACCAACGACGACCACGACGTGGAGCCAACACTTTCCGCAGGCCGGAGGGCAACAATGCCGGGGGGAGCATTTCCATCCTTCAGGTACTCGACTATAACCGGGACGGAAAACTCCAGCAGGGAGAAATCGACATGGCAGTCGTCATCCTCCGGCGCATGGATCGCAACCAGGATGGTGAAGTAAGTTCCGGGGAATTGTCCGGGGCCTCCAATCGCTCTGGTGGTTTTGCAGGCAGGCCAAATGACCGTCCTCCCGGAAATCCAGGAACCGGCGGACAGCCCCGGGGCAGGGTTCCCCAATTTGCCGACCTCGACAAAAACGGTGATGGCAAGATCACCAAGGATGAGGCACCCGAACGCATGGCGGAACACTTTGAGGAACACGACACCAACAGTGACGGGTTTATCGACAAAAAAGAGCAGGATGCGGTCATTGAATTTATCCGCCAGCGCTTCAGCCAGCGCAACCGATCGGATCAGGACAGGGGCTTAACATTTGAGCAAATGGATACCAATAAAGACGGCAAGATCAGCAAGGACGAAGCACCCGAGCGCATGGCGGAACGCTTTGGTGAGGTTGACAGCAACAGTGATGGCTTTATCGACAAGAAAGAGCAGGCGGTTGTTGTCGAGGCAATCCGTCGCCGTTCCGGACAGGGACAAGGCAACCGTCCCGATCCCAATGCAGGACAGGGTGGTGCCGATAAGCCCAAGCGCCCCCCCCTGGATAAATAAGCACCTCCGCCAATCCCCTCAAACGCCATGGAACTTCCGTTTATGATCACCTTGTCCGTGATGACCGCGCTGTTGTCACTGCCGGTCACGGGTGAGCCGGAACCCAGTGCCGAGGAAGTGAAGTTCTTCGAGTCCAAGATACGCCCCGTGTTGGTGGAAAGTTGCTACCGGTGCCACTCGACGGATGAAAAGATCAAGGGCGGCTTGAACCTGGACAATCGCGCCGGGATCCGGCACGGCGGCGATTCCGGGCCTGCTGTGACCCCCGGTAATCTCAATGCCAGCCTGTTATGGTCAGCAATAAACTGGTCTGACAGGGATTACGAGATGCCACCCAAGAAAAAGCTTCCGGCTAATGTCATTAGCGACTTCAGGGAATGGATCGAGATGGGGGCGCCCGACCCACGTGTATCTGAGAAAATCGTTGTGCAGACCGGCATTGATATCCAAGAGGGCAAGAAATTCTGGGCCTTCCAGAAACCCCTCAAGGCACAACCGCCCACCGTGGGAAATCAGGAATGGCCGACATCGGATATCGACTATTTTGTGCTGGCAAAACTGGAGGAAAACGGCCTCAATCCGGCAGGCGATGCAAAGCCGGAAACACTTCTCCGGAGGCTTTACTTCGATCTCATCGGGATCCCACCCTCAGCCGATGATATTGAGCGTTATGCCCAAGCCTGGAAATCAGATCCTGAAGCTGCCTACCGCTCAGAAGTCGAGCGTCTTCTCGCCAGTGGGCAATTCGGTGAACGCTGGGGACGCCACTGGCTGGACGTTGCACGATACGCAGAATCCACCGGCAAGGAAGTCAATATGTCATTCCCTCACGCTTGGCGTTACCGGGACTACGTCATTGATTCCTTCAACTCGGACAAACCATATGACGAGTTCATCAAGGAGCAGATCGCGGGTGACCTGTTGCCAATAAAGGATGATGATGACTGGCAGGAGAACCTGATTGCCACCGGTTTCCTGGCTATTGGTCCCAAGGGGCTCAATGAGCGCAGTCCGCGACAATTCGCACTGGACCTCGCCGATGAGCAGATCGACACCACTACCCAGGCAATCCTCGGCCTCACGGTCTCCTGCGCAAGGTGTCACGATCACAAGTTCGACCCAATACCCACTTCCGACTACTACTCACTGGCGGGTATCTTCCTCAGCACCAAGACCTACTTTGGCACGGTTAACGCAATTCAGAACCGCCGTGGCACCAAGCTGCTCGAGCTTCCGGTCCCCGATGCCACCCCCTTGAGCACGGTCACTACGCGTGAAATATCCCTCCTCAAGCAACGCGTCTCGGATTCGGAAAAAAGATTCAGTGACATGCAGGTGGTAGCGGCACAGGATCGCTTGGCCGGAAGATCAAGTAATGCCGGGCAACAATTGCAACGTCTGCGCACATCCATATCCCAGATGAATGCCCGCCTAAAAAGTTTTGATGAAAACGGGGTGGCAAAATCCTTGGCCATGGGAGTCCAGGATCAAAGCTCCCCGGTCCAACCCACGGTGCTGGTGCGAGGGGAACTTGAAAGACCCGCGCAAAAAGTCGATCGCGGCTTTCCCCAGGTGCTTTGCAACGAACCGGTCAAACTTCCCGATGATTCCAGTGGACGGCTTGAGCTTGCTGAATGGTTGAGCTCAACAGAGAACCCCCTCACTGCCCGTGTTATGGTAAACCGGGTTTGGGGACACCTTTACGGAAACAGCATTGTCACCTCACCGAACAATTTCGGCACCACAGGTCAAGCCCCCAGTCACCCGGAACTGCTGGATCACCTCGCCGTCAACTTCATGAAGAAGGGTTGGTCTGTGAAGTCACTGATTCGTGAACTGGTGCTCACGCGCAGCTACAGGATGAGCGCCGAATTTAATCCTTCATCCTTCGAAAAAGACCCCGAAAACTCCCTTCAATGGAGACATAGCCCAAAGAAAATCGATGCCGAAGCTCTTCGTGATGCAATTCTTGCCGCCAGTGGGAACCTGGATCACAGTCGCCCGTTCGGTTCAGACATCGCGCTGGCCGGTGACACCCGTGTCGGTGGCCCTCGAGCACCACGTGGCGCAACCACCCGGAACCTCTCCAAAAATTACCGGTCCGTCTACCTTTCTACCGCGCGCGACAGCCTGCCGGAAGCACTCGCATTGTTCGACCCGGCCGATCCGAACCTCGTCACCGGCAAGCGGGAAGAGACCAATGTTCCCGACCAGGCACTCTACCTGATGAACAATACCTTTGTTATCCAGCAGGCAGAAGCAATGGCAAAACGCCTCATTGCCGAAACTGATGCCCCTCGTGAACGATTCACCAAGGCTTTCCTGCTCTGCTACGGCCGCCCTGCCACCAAGGATGAAATCGAAGCAACCATGGCCTTCCTGCAACGCTTCCAGATTACAGCCGGAGCAGACAGCCAAAATCGGCAGGAAATCAACCACTTGGCTTTTGTCTCCTTCTGCCAGTCCCTGCTTATCTCCGCTGAGTTCAGGTATCTCAATTAATCACATCCCCCACCATCATGTTAAATCGCCGTGATCTTCTGAAATCAGCCTCCTCCGGAGTTGGCTATCTCGCCTTTGCCGCGCTTGCCCACGAACAGGCACTTGCCGAGACAAAAACCACCGGACCGCTATCACCAAAAAAACCACACTTCAGCCCGCGTGCAAAACGGGTGATTTTCCTCTCCATGCGTGGGGCTCCCTCACACGTGGATACCTTTGACTACAAGCCACAACTGGCCAAGGACGATGGCAAAGCCGGACGATTCGGTCGCGGAGGAAAATTACTGGGATCGCCATGGGAGTTCAATCAACATGGTAAAAGCGGATTGTGGATTTCTGAGCTGTTGCCTGAGATCGCAAGCCACGCCGATGAGCTCTGCCTCCTGAAGGGCATGCACACTGACCTGCCAAACCATCCGCAGGCTCAAACCATCATGCACACCGGGAACGCCCAGTTTGTAAGACCTTCAATCGGTGCATGGACACTCTATGGCCTAGGCACCGACAATGCCGACCTACCGGGTTTCGTCGCCCTCGGCGCACCTCCTGGTTCCGCCAATCATTTCGGCAGCGCTTTCCTTCCCGCAATTTACCAGGGTGCCCGCTTCGGCAATGACTCACGCCGCCCCGGAGGCAATAACCGCTTTTCTCGTCGTGAACAGAAACCGCAAATACCCAACATCGCCAACCCCAAGCTTGATCGTGAACTGCAGCGCGTGCAGCTCGACTTCGCGCAAAACCTGAACAGGGCCAAGCTGAAACGCGAAAAATATGCACCCGGGGTGGAAGGTGTCATTGAGTCCCTGGAGCTGGGATTCCGCATGCAAGATACCTTGCCTGAATTGATGGATACTTCAGGGGAATCCAGCGAAACTCTCGAGCTCTACGGCATTGGCTCCGGAGGCAATGATACTTTTGGGAAGCAGTGCCTGCTTTCCCGCCGATTCGCCGAGGCCGGGGTACGCTTCATCGAACTAAGCCATGGCAACTGGGACCACCACCGGAACATGGCCACCGACCTGCCCGCCCGCTGCAACGAGATCGACAAGCCGATTTCCGGCCTGCTCACCGATCTCAAGCGCCGCGACATGCTGAAAGACACGCTGGTCGTCTGGGCCGGCGAATTCGGACGCACTCCACACGGTCAGGGCGGAGACGGGCGTGACCACAACAACAAGGGCTACACCACCTGGATGGCCGGCGGAGGAGTCAAAGGCGGCTTCCAATACGGAGCTTCCGACGAACACGGATATGAAGCCGTTGACGGTCGCATGCACACCCACGACTGGCATGCCACGATCCTGCACCTGCTGGGGCTCAATCACGAAAAGTTAACCTACCGGCATGCCGGACGGGACTTCAGATTGACCGATGTGCACGGCAACGTGGCAAAGGAAATCCTGAGCTAGATTTTTTATTCTTTTGGCTCTTTTACGTAAGCCACGGGGAAACGATCATTTTCTGGTAAAAACTACTTCCTGCCGGATTTCTTGCGGCCAAAATCCGGATGCTTTGGTGCCCCTCCAAGGTAGGGAACAGCATCGAAATCAAATCCCTTCCCCGCGCCGTGGCGCGGATCCCCGCTGGCAGCAAGCTCATTGCTCAATTGCCTGCCCAGTTTCGCCAATGTCGTTGCGTAAGCCTTTTCAGATGCCACGTTTTTTATCTGGCCGGGATCCTTCTTTATATCGTAAAGCTCCTCAGCTGGACGTTTCCCAAAGCACAACTCATATGCGCGGCGATGCACGTCATCCCTGATTTTATTATTAACGATATAGCTCTTGGTGGGACCATTGTCGGTATCGGCAAACCATGCTCCGGGAAGGGCTGCTTTCTGCCAGTTGGGTGTTCCATTTGACCAGCGGTCCGGTTCGTAGTTGCGGATATAAAGAAAATCGCATGTCCGGATTGCCCGTGTTGGATAGCCCCCCATGTTCGGAGATTCCTGCGAAGGTACATGGCGTTCCTTGCCAAAAAGCACATGGGGTCGCAATGCGGAATCGCCCTTGCCAAGCAACCCAGATAATAAACTGCGCCCGGTCATGGCATTGGGAATCTTAACCCCGGCGACCTCAAGAAAAGTGGGAGCCAAGTCAGTGGTGCTGACAAAACCGTTGAACACCTGGCCTCTCTTAACCTTCGCTCCCCAGCGCAAGGCCAGCGGAACACGAGACCCAGAATCATAAACATTGGACTTACAGCGCGGGAAAGGCATTCCGTGATCCCCAGTGACCACAATGACTGTATTATCAAGCTCACCCTTTTGCTCAAGTAAGGCAAGAGCGCTTGCAACATCTGAATCAAAACGCTGAACCTCATAGTAATAATCAGCAACATCGCCACGCACCACCTCACTGTCCGGGAAATGCTCGAATAATTTGATCTTGGAAAGATCCATTCCCGAATTCCTCCCACTATGTAATTTGTAGGCCCTATGAGGATCACTGGCACCCAACCAGAAACAAAACGGTTTTTTCTCCGGACGATCGGCCAGAAATTGCGCAAAACCCTTGCTGTAAACCTTGCCTGCGGGAGGGTTCCCCTTCCATTTGCCGGTGAGGCGACCCGGTCCCCAGGATTTGCGCCAGGATCCCACATGATAACCGGCAGAGCGCAGAAGGTGAGGATAAACCTCCAGGTCCTCCCTCAGTGTGCTCCAGAGGTTTGCGCCAGGCCCAAGTCGCCAGTGCCACTGCCCGGTCAGGATCGCATTGCGTGATGGTGTGCAGGAAGGAGACGAAATGTAGGCATGGTGAAAGAGCACCCCTTCGCGGGCAATCCGGTCAAATGCCGGTGTCTTGAGCACCTCGTCATTCTTGTATGCGCCCGCATGAGGCCACCCCCAGTCATCCGCAATGCAGAAGAGGATATTAGGCCGTTGATCTGCAAGGAGAGAACCAATCACACAGAAAAAAAATGCCAGGATACCAGCTGTCCCTTTCATCAAAATAGTCTGTAACAGGTTCTAGGAAAGCAGGTCCTTCATCACGTGTCCGTGAATATCCGTGAGGCGGAAATCGCGACCCTGGTAACGATACGTCAGCTTGCGATGATCAATACCTAGAAGGTGCAGGATAGTGGCATTTAGGTCATGAACATGCATTGTTCCAGGCGTCCATTTATCCCGGCTTGGCTTCGGGCGCATGGGAGTCCCGTCCGGGTGAGCGATGTTGTAACCATAGTCATCGGTTTGACCATAGGTAATCCCCGGCTTAATTCCGCCTCCTGCCATCCAGACAGTGAAACACCGTGGATGATGATCCCTCCCGTAGTTGTCCTTGCGCAAGCGACCTTGGGAATATGCCGTTCGGCCAAATTCCCCTCCCCAAACAACGAGCGTTTCATCAAGCATACCGAGCCTCTTCAGGTCCTTGATCAATGCCGCTGAACCCTGGTCGATGTCCTTACACTGATTGCCGTGCTCCCCAACCAGATTGCCGTGAGCATCCCAGCCACGATGAAAGATCTGGATGTTACGCACACCACGCTCAGCAAGGCGCCGTGCATTAAGGCAACAGGCAGCAAATGATCCAGGCTTGCGGGCCTCCTCACCATAAAGCTCAAAGGTCTTGTCATCCTCCTGCGAGAGATCCATCAGCTCGGGAACCGATGCCTGCATTCGGTAGGCCAGCTCGTGCTGTTTGATCCGAGATAGAATTTCCGGGTCACCAAAGCGGGAATGTTGCACCTTGTTGAGAGCGTTCAGGGCATCAAGCTGGGCACGCCGATCCTCACGACTGACACCCGCCGGGTTACTCAAGTAAAGAACGGGGTCACCCTGGCTGCGCATGAGTGTCCCCTGGTGCTCAGATGGCATGAACCCGCTTCCCCACAACCGGCCAAAAAGACTCTGTTCCGGGTGCTTCGTGCGTGCGTGCATCACAACGTAGCCGGGAAGATCCTCATTCATGCTTCCCAACCCGTAACTGAGCCATGCGCCAAGGCTCGGCCTTCCCGGAACCTGGCTGCCCGTCTGGATATAGGTAATCGCAGGGTCATGGTTGATGGCATCAGTAAAGGTGGAATGCACCACGCAGAGTTCCTTGGCCACGGTAGCCGTATGGGGCAACAGCTCACTGACCCAGACGCCACGGTCATTATTTTCATGCTTGGTGAACTTGTATTTGCTCGGGCAGACAGGAAGTGTCTTCTGACCTGCAGTCATGCCGGTAATTCTCTGGCCGTCACGGATATGTTCAGGCAAATCCTGCCCAAACATTTCCTGCATCTTCGGTTTATAATCCCAGAGGTCATGGTGACTTGGGCCACCACTCATAAACAGATAAATCACCCTCTTGGCTTTCGGTGCATGATGCAATCCGCCATGGGGCAAAAGCTTCCCGGCCCCCTTCGCCATGGCATCCGAGCCCAGCATCTGACTCATGGCGGCAGTGCCAAGGCCAAGGGCTGAGCGACCAAATAATTGACGGCGGGTCATGTTCAGGTCCAGCTCCCGGAATGTTTCTAGGTGTTTCATTGTTAAGGAAAAATACGGGTAAAAGAATGGGCGGTTAATAAATCAGTATCGCGATATCACTGGCCAGTACAGTTGCGGCCAACTGGGTCCAGACGGCCAGTTTCTTGGGAGAATGTGCCTCATCCCGGGGCGCCTCGCCGGAAGCAAGCAAGGCAATGGCATCTTTCTCGGAACCACCATAGCGCTGATCCATCTTCTGCAGCAGTTCCATGCATGTCTTTCGCTCGGCATCGGTTGGCTGGCGACAGGCCAACAGGCCGAATAAATAATCAACCCGCTTGTTATCATCCACCTTCAGGCTCAATAACCGTTCAGCAAGTTTGCGTGACATCTCAATACGCTGGGTTTCATTAAGCAGGCCAAGGGATTGCAAGGCGGTGTTACTACGCGAACGCTTCACACAACTCGATTCACGATCGGGCGCATCAAAAAGCGTCATCATGGGATGGGGACTGGTCCTCTTCCAGTAAGTGTAGATACTCCGCCTGTAGAGGCGATCACCCTTGTCAGATACATAATTCTTGGTATTGCTGCCCGGATGCATTAATGCCGCCCACATGCCTTTAGGCTGGTAAGGCTTGGCACCTTCACCCCCCTGGGTCGCGACAAGAAGACCACTGGCCCACAGAGCAACATCACGCAGCATCTCGGCATCCATGCGATAGTTCTGACCCCGCGCGAAAAGGCGGTTTTCCGGATCATTCAGGTCTCCGCGCCACCTCGAGTCCTGCTTGAAAGTCCTGCTGTGAACCATAAGCCGCAATAGATGCTTGAGGTCCCATTCACCGTCCTGTAATTCCACAGCGAGCCAGTCAAGCAATTCAGGATGTGTTGGCTGCTCTCCCTGAACTCCAAAATCCTCAGGCGTGCGCACCAGACCGTATCCGAATACCCGCTGCCAGACGCGATTGACCAAAACACGCGAAACCAGTGGTTGTTCCCGCGCCGTCATCCATTGCGCCAGGCCAAGCCGATTCCTTGGAGCTCCCTCAGGAAAGCTGTTCAGGATTCCCGGGACATCCGGTGTTAAGGAATCTCCAAAGGGCAGATTATATTCACCTCGGCGCAACATCTTGGTCACGCGTGGCTTACTGCGCTCCTGGGCCACCAGGGTAGTGGTGAATTTCTTCTCAGCCTCGGCAAACAGTGCCATGAGGTCAGTCGCCTGCTTAGCCAAAGCGCCCTGCTTCCAGAAACCGTTCGGGTCAGCAATCATCTTTAACCGATCCTTGGCTCCTGATTTCTGCCACTGCTCTAACGCCGGGAATTGCCCGGGCTGGTTTTTCTTTAAGCCGGCCTCAGCCTCGGCAATAATCTTATCCCGCCCGCTTTCAAGCTCATGCCACTTACGCCATTGAGTCCCGTCAGCAGGGGCTTTCATTACCGGTGCATATTCATATCGGTTACCATCCATTGAACCTTCCGCTGTATTGTTAAAGAATGCATACAGGCGATAATATTCGACCTGCTTAATCGGATCATACTTATGGGTATGACAGCGGGCACAGGTAAGGGTCATTCCCAACAACACCGTTCCCAGGGTCTCCGTGCGATCAAAGGTATTCTTTGCCTGAAACTCATCAGGAATCGCCCCACCCTCAGCTGTCGATGGATTCATCCGCACAAAGCCTGTAGCCACCTGTTGTTCAATCGTCGGGTCTGTCAGCAAGTCTCCCGCCAGTTGCCAGGTAATGAAATCATCCAGCGGCAGGTTGTCATTAAAGGCCTTAACCACCCA
This sequence comes from Verrucomicrobiaceae bacterium, assembly GCA_024229495.1. Classification (GTDB taxonomy): domain Bacteria; phylum Verrucomicrobiota; class Verrucomicrobiia; order Verrucomicrobiales; family DEV007; genus CACIUL01. The sequence goes on from JAAESJ010000105.1 coordinate 18,260, forward strand.
GTCCCTATAGGGATAAATGCCCCGACGGTTATCAAGATGCAACCCGTGCGTGTCCCCATAGCGCACCGCGTCCAGCCAGTAACGGGCCTGATGTTCGCCATACCGTGGATTGGCCAGTAGCTCCTCTACCAGGTTGCGGTATGCCTCTGGACCACGATCAGCAAGGAATCTGGAAAGCAGTTCCGGCTCGGGAGGCAACCCGGTAAGAACCAGCGCCACGCGCCGTGCCAAGGTAGCCCGGTCGGCCTCAGGCGAGAATTTCACCCCCTCCTCTTCAAGCCTCCTAGAGATAAAGGAATCAATGTCCTTCTTTCCGGCCTGCTTCCTAGGCAGGACAAATGCCCAGTGATCGGCATATTTTCCACCCTGTCGAACCCATGCGCTGAGCACCTCACTCTCCTTTACCGTGAGTTGCTTCTCTGCATCCTCCGGGGGCATGGGATCCTCCTTATCATGAAGCCGAATGAGAATCTCGCTATTAGCGGGATTCTCAGGGTCAATCGCCCGGACCCCATCACGATCCTCCATCGCAGCCGTCGAGGAATCCAGGCGCAACTGGGATTTCTTCTTGGTATCCGGTCCGTGGCAGGCAAAGCACTTGTTGGAAAGGATGGGTAAAACATCCCTGGCAAAATCCACTTTATTTGCCGAAGCGGAATACGCCTTGGAGGAAAAAACCGCAGTGAGCGCAGCAACACAGGGGAGAAAATAACGACGGAAAAAAATAATCATGTCATTTAGGGCCAATTAAGCCTGCAATATCCTATAATGTAACGGATTGCAGGGCAATGGTCTAGGTTCTTCCTCACCCTAATCGTCACCCGCCGGGATCAACCCCAACGACAAGCATCGCGGAATGTAATTTTAGCCGGAATCGCGCAATTTCCCCGGCTTTAATCCCGCTGCCTTGAGGCGCTTGTTGAAAATCGCGCGATTTTTTTTGAGCTGAGCCACATGCCCATCCTGTTCACCAAAGGTGAGGTTATTAAACTGCCCGGGATCCTTCTCCATGTCATAGAGCTCCTCGCTGCCATCCTTGTAGCGAGTGTAGGTCCAGCTTTCGAGGCGCATCGAGACACCACTGCCGTGGATGGATAGGGCACTCTCCTTAACCCGGGTGGCAGGATCACTGAGGATGGGCAGCAGGCTGGTTCCGTGCAGCTCCTCGGGAGCTTTCAGTCCAGCTACTGCGGACAGGGTGGGAAAGAGATCAACCAGCTCTACCAGCGACTTGCTACGGCCGGACCTGCCCCCGGGCAGCGAGATAATAAGGGGCACGCGGGTCACTTCCTCATGCAGGTTACTCTTCTGCCAGAAAGTGTGTTCCCCAAGGTGGTAGCCATGGTCACTGGTAAAGACAACAGCTGTCTCGTCGCGCAACCCGAGCCGGTCGAGTTCATCAAGGATACGCCCGACCTGCTCATCCATGAAGGTCACCGAGGCGTAATAGGCGGACCACATGCGCTTCTGGTTATCGGGAAACTTTGCAATCCCATTGAGCGCGGAGCGGCTGCGCGTAATGGCCATTTTGGGCATGTCATCAAGGTCGTTGGCCACGGACCTGGGGAGAAGCACCTCCTTCCAGGGATAGAGGTCGAAATATTTTTTCGGTTGAACCATGGGGTAATGCGGGCGGACAAATCCGGCAGCAAGGAAGAAACGCTTGTCCTTGTGTTCGCGAAGAAGATCGATCGTCTTAAGGGCAGTCTTGTAGTCAGGCTGATCGGATCCGTCGCCCTCGTAACTCACGGAAACGAACATGCGGTGTGGCATTCGCGTTGACTGACGGCCCTCGAGCTCGCTCGTGAAAATATTCAGGTTGAGACAGGCATAGTCACCAGGGGTGTGCGCCTCCTGGCCCGGCGAGTTGAATTTCTCCGTCCACGATGAGGCAATATCCAGCCCGTCGGTGCCGGCAATAATGTCCCCGGGAACCCGCATGTGATAAATCTTCCCCACTCGCGCGCTGTAGAATCCGTTATCCCTGAAGTGTTGCCCAAGGTTCACTCTCCCCTTGGCCCCGTGGTAGCGACTGTGCATGAAGGAGGTGCGGGAAGGAGCGCAGGCCAACCCCTGACAGTAGGCTCGCTCAAAGACCATCGCATTCTTGGCGAGCTTGTCGATATTGGGCGTCTTGGCGAGCTTGTCGCCGTAACATCCCAGCACACTTGCCTTAAGATCATCGGAGATAAGGAACAGGACGTTCTTAACGGCAGCCTGCCCGGTGGACAACGTGAAGGCTGCCAGCAACATGATGCATCTGGATAATTTTTCCTGAGCCACGTTTTGCTATTCTGTTACGGGACGGGCCGCTTCCTGGCGAAATCCATACATCGGCAGGAAACGATAATAAACCTCGAGACTTAATGTTGCCAGGGTGGTGCTGATTACCCTCCCACCGTCTTTTGCCATTTTGCTACTCAAATCCCAGCTACCGGATTCCGGGCCATCCTTCCTCTGAATCTGCGGCAATACCGTCTTAAGCCTCTTATTCCATTCATCCCAAACCGGACCCTGATGCTGGTAAAGAGCCAAGGTGGCGTAATAAACATAATACAAATCCGGGTTGGCCTCCCTCATGGGGTATCTCCTCATGAAAGAAGCTCCCTCCAACATCCGTGGGTCATCCGGGGAAACGAGATCAAGCTGGCGGCAGAACATCCCGGTGGGCACCATCGCGCGGCTGATCTTGCTTGGTTCCTGATAGCCGTAAAGACCTCCGTCTTTGCCGCCACTCATGCTCCCCAGCCAGCGACGGGCCAATTCAAAGGATTTCTCCGGCACTTTAAGCCCAGCCATGCGTGCACTGTGCAGGGCCATAAATTGCCAGCCAGTGACAGAAGTATCCGGTTGCTGCCCCGGAGAATAACGCCAGCCTCCGAGCGCCGGATGTTGAGCGGCAATGGTGTAGGCAATCGCCCTCTGCGCCACCGGCTTGATTTTGGGATCCTTGGTCAATCCGTACGCTTCACAAAGCGCAATAGTGGCAATGGCGTGGGCATACATCTGGCCACGGACAGCAAGGCCACCATTGCTTTTCTGCTGCTTTAGCAACCAGTTGATTCCCTTGATCACATCCTTCTGATATGGGCCTTTCCGGTCATGCCTGACACCCCAGCCGTAATAACAGAGAAGAGCCAATCCCGTGGCACCCACATCGTAATCCTGATTGGCACCATGCTTGCGGGCATCCCAGCGGCCATCTTTTTCCTGGTTCCTGGAAAGCCATTCAATAGCGAAGCCGATTGCCTTCTCAGTGCCATCCGAACCACCCATCTGCTTGATCACATCCAACGATGGTTTGCCACGGTGTTTCTTGATCTTGTCACCCAGGTTGCCCATCTCAGGCCCCCCGCCAAGAGATTCCAGTTTTCCGGGAAGCAATGGGTTATTAATTGCTAGGGCATTCTCCCCCAGGCTCGGCGCTGCCACCAACAGGACATCTCCGGGTCCAAGTTGTGAGCCAAGAGCCTCCAGCCCGTTGATCGCATTTACCATTCCCGGCCCGGTTTCGCGTTTTGCTGCAGCGACATCAGCGGCAGTAGTCAGGTTGCCTACCGCACTCTCCGTTGCCACCTCACCACTGGCCTGCGAAGTCGCAAGGCCCGCCTCCACTCCTGCAGGCTTAAACATGTCCTTGGAGGAATCCGCTACCGCGCCTCCCGCCTCATTGCCCGCTTCCTCAAGTTTCGGTGCTC
>JAAESJ010000106.1 GCA_024229495.1 Verrucomicrobiaceae bacterium
CTTCAGTGGCCGCAACCCCGAGAGCGGCATCCTTGACTACAATGCTTTCGGCACCCGGGATGCGAGGCTCACGGACATCACCGTCAATCACCTGCTGCAACATCGGGGCGGATGGGATCGCGATGCGCCGGGAATCCCCGACCACACCTATCAGGAAAAGCAGATCGCCAACGAGATGGGTATAGACAGCCCGCCCTCAAGGGTCAACATCGTGCGCTGGATCATGGGCCAGCCGCTGCAGTTTGCCCCGGGCACCAATACTGCCTATTCCAATATTGGGTTTCTTCTCCTCGGGCTCATCGTGGAGGAAGTCTCGGGCGGAAGCCTCCTTGATTACCTCGAGGAAAATGTGCTCACTCCCATTGGAATCACTACCTCACAGATTACCTACGGACGGACATTCAAAATTGATCAGGATGCCCGCGAGCCCTATTACGATGCCGGTGCAAGCACTGCCTCCAATGTATTTTTTCCCGCATCTAGTAACGACCCTCTGGTAGAGCGCCCTTACGGAAGCTGGAACCACGAGGCACGCATTGGGCAGGGTGCCATCATCGCCGATCCTTTTGCAATTCTGGCCTACCTTGCCGCCCATCAGGTAGCGGGTGGCAATATCGGCGGACCACGCCCCGCGCCCGGCAACTGGACGTGGAGTCATACCGGTTCGCTCTGGGGCACTGAATCGCTCGCGAGACAAAGGGGTGATGGCATCAATTATGCTGTCATGTTCAACAAGAGGGCAACCTCTGGGACATCATATGCGCTACAAATGCGCAATACCCTGGATGACATCATTGAGTCCGGGACGATCGGCTCCTGGCCAACAACTGACGTGCGCTTTCAGCAAGTCACCCTTCCTGAGGTAGGCATCGATATCAATCCGGTCGCCATCCGCCTGCAATCAGCGCCCGGCAGGCATTACCGGTTGATGCAGTCCATCAATCTGGATGACTGGACCCCTGCCGCACCGCCGCTCATTGGCAATAATGATGAGCTCTCATTTGTAATCACTCCGGAGAATAGCGGTCGCATGTATTACCGGGTGGAAATCCGGCAATAGCCCGCAAGTTGCAGGGGAAAGTACAAACCGCTTCCACCCGCACCCTAATGATTATCAATGCCTCAAAAGCACTCTGGGGCATTTTTGTGTGTTATATTAGCAGGATTATATTAATGATTCTTGGGATCACTTCACACTCCCTGATGAATTGAAGCCATGAAAACCAATCGCCGCAATATCCTCAAGGGGCTCTCTCTGGGAGCAGGATCCACCTTGCTCTCCCCGATGGCAGAACGGGTAATGGCCAATGCAGAGGGCAAGCATCGTCCGCCCCGCTTCGTGTTCGTGTTGCAGAGCAACGGTTTTGACGCCGTGCAGGCATGCCCGGAGAGTATTCCATTCCAGAAATATTCCGATCGCGAGAAGTTTGAATCCATTGACCTGACGCGACATCAGCTTCCAGCAGGC
>JAAESJ010000107.1 GCA_024229495.1 Verrucomicrobiaceae bacterium
CCATTGCCTGCTTGTTGAAATTATCCATTGATCCAAGAGCCTTGTTCGCATCGATGTCCCGTCTCAAATTATCGACTCCCTTGAGTAAGCTGACCCTGTCCTGTAACCGATCCGCCATTGCTTCATTCATTGAAAGGTTTTCAATCTTAAAGTCCTTCTCGTTCGGGTCACCGTTAACAATGAATGGTGTGTTATGGTTTCCCATCCAAGCCGCTCCAAGCGCAAATGTGTCTATCTTGTGCCTTCCCTTTTTAATTAAGCCGATGTTCGTTGGGAGCCCGCCATTCGCTGCTCCTTTTTCGCGCAGTGCCGCTTCAATGAATGAAGTCATTGCAGGGGAATCATTAAGTGTTCCGGTCGGCTCTTTGGGTTGCCTAGCGGTCATGAACCGCTTGTGGCCTCCACCATGATCTGAAAAGGTGTGATGAACTGATCGAATAATATTATAACGGTCCGCACACTTTGCGTGCAGCGGCATTAATTCACTAACCTGAAGGTCCGGATTATTGGTTCGAATCGGGGAAAAGATGCCACGGTACTCGGCCGGTGCATCGGGCTTCATGTCATACATTTCCATGTGCGGAGGCCCTCCAGGCAACCACACAAA
>JAAESJ010000108.1 GCA_024229495.1 Verrucomicrobiaceae bacterium
AGCGTGGTATCCACTTATTCGGACCCGAGGGCGAAACCCGACTTGATGGGTTCCATAACCGCATCTCGGGAATGGTTACCGAAATCCGCAGTGACCTGGTGGTTGAGCGCGATGCCAGGTTCGATTCCGAAGTAAATATTCAGGGCGACACATCCCTTAACGGCAACCTCGCGATAAACACCGATAAGTTTACCGTGACCGCGGCAACAGGAAACGTCGCAGTGGCAGGCACCGCCAATGTCACCGGCGCCGCAACCTTCTCCGGCCCGGTCATGATTGCTGACAATGCAACCGTCCAGCAAGATCTCGATGTGGCCGGCCGGATCAATGCTGAACGGCTTTACCTGAACGGACCCGGAGGTGAAACCCGATTTGATGGTGAAATCAATCGCATCTCGGGACTCATGACGGAAATCCGCAGTGACCTGTTGGTTGAGCGCGATGCATTCTTCGGTGGTGAAGTGCGCTTGGATGGACCAATGACACGAATCCGTGGCGACCTGCTCGTTGAGCACAATGCATTCTTCGATGGTGAAGTGCGCCTTGTGGGCCCGATCACCGAGCCCAAGCACGCCACCTCCAAGGAATATGTCGACGATCGCTATATAGAAAACAGGGTAAGAATCGATCAAGCACGTGCCGACAGCCTTGATCAATACGACGATAACAGGCAGAGAATCGATCACGCACGTGACGAAAGCCATGCTCTACACCATGAGAACAGAGTAAGAATCGATCAAGCACGCACCGACAGCCTTGATCAATACGACGATAACAGGCAGAGAATCGAGGCGGCTCAGCAATCCCTGCAGGCCAAGCCCGCTGCCCGCGTGGCCGCCCTTGCCAATGTCGACCTGCAGAACGCTTCCCCGGAGATTGACGGCGTAACCCTCGCCGCCGGTGACCGCGTGCTGCTCGCAGGCCAAGCAAACGCCGCCGAGAACGGA
>JAAESJ010000109.1 GCA_024229495.1 Verrucomicrobiaceae bacterium
AGAATTGTAATCTCGTCTTCTAATTCCTGAAATTGACGGCCTCGTCTATTGAGTTCTTGCTCAAGAGTAGCGTCTTCATCTATATCTCGCACTTGAGTAAGGAATGCAAGGCGCAGGCCTGGTGCGAAAGTGATGTCTCCAATGTCTTGATCTTGATTGGAAATTGTCCGAAGCAATGTGGTTTTTCCAGCCCCATTATGGCCCACTACTCCAATACGGTTACCCTCATCAATTCGAAGGTTAACTCCTTCCAAAACCTTGACTGGACCGAAGGAACGGTGCACGTCTTCAATCCGGATGAGCTCGCGCGCCATGTTTGCCCGGCCTCCCTAGCCTTGATGTGCTCATCGGTTAGAGACATAGCGCTTGTAGTCGCTTTTCGTCTAACTGCTCCCATTCGAAATGACCCTCTTCTGTCGGAGGGCGTCCGAAGTGCCCACCGGCTGCAGTTGCAGAGTAAAGTGGCCTGTGTAATTTCAAATCGCGAGTGATTGCTGCGGGGCGGAAATCGAAGACTTTTGCAACTCGCTCGGTTAATTCCGAATCACTAATTACTCCTGTTCCAAAGGTGTCAACTCGAAGGCTGACAGGTTGGGCAACTCCGATTACGTAAGCAACTTGAATCTCACATCGTGAAGCCAATTCAGCTGCCACCACGTGTTTTGCCGCCCAACGCGTGTAGTATGTAGCAGAACGATCTACCTTGGTTGGGTCCTTTCCAGAAAAAGCTCCACCACCATGACGTGCCATGCCTCCATATGTGTCGACGACTATCTTGCGTCCGGTAATTCCTGCATCTGCGTATGGGCCGCCAGGATCTGCAAAACGTCCTGTTCCATTGACAACTAAGCGATAATCGGCAGGCAACCAATGAGGAGGAATTGCGTGTTCAACGACTTGGCTCTTGATTGTCTCAAAGATGAGTTTTTGCTCGGCATCAAT
>JAAESJ010000110.1 GCA_024229495.1 Verrucomicrobiaceae bacterium
AGTCGGACATCACCAGTTGCTGCCCGATATTATCGAACCCCTCTGCTTGCTCATCGTCCTGAAAACTCCGTGTTGGCTCGATCGTCTTGTGAGCAGTGATACCGTTGCCGTTAAAGTCGTAAAGTCCGGATACCACAGTGGGGGCAAAATCGGGATGGTTGATGTAAAACAGGTCACGCAGCGTATTGCGCACCTCGAATTTATTGAGCCGCCGAATGACTGCCTGACCGCCGGTGCTCTTGCGCTTAGCGTAAGCCTTCTGCAAGACAGGCGTCAGGTCCTTGATCACCTTGGCGATTTCCTCGAAGGGCGGCTGTGGCTGCTTCTTCGGCGGCATCTCGCCGAGGTTGAGTTGGTCAAGAATCCCCTGCCAGGCCTCGAGCGTCTTTAGTTCGGAAAGATCGGTCCCGAGCTGATCGAAGCGGAAATCCCCTTTTTGTTTCTTTGGGCCGTGGCACTCGAAGCAGTGCGCCTTAAGAAATGGCTTGTGTGCCTCGAGCGCCAGGTCAGCTCGACACCAGGGCGCGAAGCCGCTGAGAATTAAGATCCAGAAGATTGGCGTTTTCACAATTCCCTTCTGTCTTTGGTAGTTTGGCCTCTTAGCGCGGCAGATCTAGGCGGATTTCCACTCCAGTCCCGTCAGCGTTCCCGTGCTCGTCCCGAACCGATCCACCTCCAAGCCAAAGTTCTGCAGCATGGACAAGAGCAGGTTGCACGCTTTGACCCGCTCAAATTTTCCCTCCGGTAACACGACGTGCTCGCCCAGTTTGAATCCGCCACCGGCGAGAACCAGTGGCATGTTTTTACAGGAATGGGTTCCGGTCGCCATGCCGCAACCAAACAGGATCATGGTGTGGTCGAACAACGTGCCGCCGTTGATCGGGTCTTCCTTGGCCTTCAACAGGTCGATGAGATAGGCCATCTGCGCGATTTGGTTCCTCTCGATCTTCTTTAATGCTTCGGTATGGTCCGGCCGCTCTCCATGATGGGAGAAGCCATGATAACCACCTTGAAGGCCGAAGTCGCCATTGGCAAAACCACTGGAGAGCGTCATGATGCGAGTGGAATCGGTTTCGATCGCCAGAGCCATTAACTCCATCATGATCTTCATCTCATCCGCGGTCTGCGGCTGGGGGCGCGGCTCTTCCATCTCGATTTTCGGCTTTGGTCGATCAAGCCATGGATGCTGCAAATCGATCTTCTTTTCCAGGCTGCGCACCGAGTCAAGATACTCGGAAAACTTCTGCTGGTCCTGCTTCCCAAGCTCACGGCTAACCGCCCTGGCCTTGTCGAGAACCGAGTCAAGGATGCTGCCGTGGCGCTTCAGCCGCAACCGCTCCTGTTTCCTTGCCTCGGCAGAATCCTCAAGAAACAGTTTGCGATACATGGCCGTGACGTCGATCGAGGGCACCTGCACGCCTGTGCGGGTGAAGCTGGTCTGATTGTTTTCCTTTACCTTGAGCGTCATCGACGGGTAACGGGTCGCCGCACCGACAAACTCTGCTGCTTTCTGGTCCATGCTGATGTTCCCCTCAGGGAAACTTGACGCCATGTCCGGGCGAATCCCGTTTAGAAACGTCGGCACACAGGCATGCCCGCCAGTCAGGCCGTGATCAAGGTTGGAGAACACGGTGAAATCCTTGCGATGCTCTGCCAGCGGTTGCAGCGTCGGAGACAACTCGTAATCGGTGCCACCGGCGGTGGGAAAGAATCCCTTCTGGTAGACCCCGTAGTTGTTCGACAGACAGACCATGCGCTTGACGGTTTTTTTGCCAGCGGCCGCATGGGCACGCGGAGCGAGTGATGCCATCATCGGCAGGGCGATTGCCACTCCCCCTGCACGCAGGAAGTTTCTTCGGGTCATTGCTGATCTCATGAGAATATGATGCTGAGGTATTGCTATGTGACGCAGTTTATCTTTAGGCTATACTCAAACATACGAGAAATAGCAGGTCTACAGTTTTTTGATGAGGTGTACCGCACTGCGTTCGGCAAGGAAAAGTCCTTGTTGAGAATTATACCTTTTGGGACGTATTATGCACGCGCCCAAAATCGTATTTCTCCTTTCAGAAACGGAATACTTATTATTACGCAAAATCACGCGCACAATATTTATGACCTCTCCCACAAATCGCCGTCACTTCCTCCGTGGAACCGGCGCGCTGATTGCTTTGCCTGCGTTGGAGTCCATTGGCTTTCGCTCTTTTGCCTCGGCCGCAGAGAAAGCTAAGGCCAGACCGTCCAAGCGGGCGGTATTCATGGGCATGGGCTTCGGGGTGACCAAGGAGACCTGGTACCCAGCCCTGGAAGACACCGGAGCGGACTACAAATTAACCGAAGGATTGGCGCCTTTGGCACGGCACAAAAAAGATTTCACCGTGGTGCAGGGTTGTTCCAACCAATACGCCAACGAAGCCCACTGGGGCAGTACCTTTTGGCTGACAGGCGCCAACCGTTATTCCGTTCCCGGTCAGAACATGGCCAATAGCATTTCGGCTGATCAGGTGGTCGCCCAGCGTCTCGGTCAGGAAACCCGCTTTTCCTCAATGCAGTTGGATAGCAGCGATGACAGCGCTTCAGGGCATGGGCCGGGCTTGTCCTTGTCCTGGGATCAACGCGGCAAACCCGTGGCGGGTTCTAAGGATCCTGTACAGGTGTTTCACAAACTCTTTTCATCCGATGATTTGCCGCTGGCGCAGAGACAAGCAGCCATCAATCAGAAGCGCAGCGTGCTTGATGCTGTATTGACGGAGGCTAAACGCGTGCAGCGCGGCCTCACCAAGACCGACAATGATAAACTCGACGAGTATTTTCAGGGCATTCGTGATATCGAAACCCGCTTGGGCAAGGATGAAGACTGGCTCGAGGTGCCCAAGGCGCAAGCGCCAATAGAAGAACCTCCTGCCGGGCTCAAGGGTAAAGAGGAAATTGAGATGATGCACAACCTCATCATCGCCGCCCTGCAAACCGACAACACGCGGGCCCTGACCTACCGCATGCCCGGGCAGGCGCTCTTGAAGAGCATGGATTTTACGCATAGCGCCCATAACGTCAGTCACTACTCACCCGGGGAGCGAATGGAAGCATCCAAGGCCCGTGACAAAATGCACAGCACATTGCTTGCGGGATTTATGGATAAACTGAAGGCTGCCAAAGAGGCGGATGGCAGCAGTCTTTTTGACCACACCTCATTGGCTTTCGGATCGAATATCAGCAGTATTCACTATCTTGATAATTGTCCGACCCTTCTTGCCGGAGGCGGAGCCAACCTGAAACTGGGGCAGCACCTCGCCCTGCCCAAAGACACTCCACTCTGCAATGTGTGGCTGACCATGCTGCAAGGCTTGGGCATTCAGACTGAGCGTCATGGCGATAGTTCTGGTATAGTGAAGGAACTGCAGGCGTGAGGAAATTATCTCTTTCAACGGTAACAGCCTTTCTGGGGCTGGTTGGCCTTACCGGGGCGGCGGACTTGGTGGTGGAGTTGCCGAAAAAGCACTTTGTCCTCCTTGAAAATTACTGCCTTGATTGTCACGATAGGGAAACGCAAAAGGGGAAGGTCAACCTCGAGGCGCTACCGTTCAAAGTGACGACCATTGAGCAGGCGGAGCTTTGGCAGAAAGTGCTCAACGCCATGAATTCCGGTGAGATGCCGCCGGAAAAGAAACGGCAGCCGAAGAATGAGGAGAAAGCCGATTTCCTTGATGACCTAGCTCAAGCGATGGTGGCCGCGCGCCGGGCGCTCTCGGACTCCGGCGGCAAGATCACCATGCGACGGCTCAACCGTCGAGAATACCAGAACACCATCGAACATCTCCTCGGCATCCGGGTCGATGTCGCTTCACTGCCCGCCGACGGCGGATCGGGCACTTTCGATACTGTGGGTGCCTCGCAATTCATCTCCAGCGATCAAATCGAGCAATACCTGAAAATTGGCAGCAGCGCGATCGACGAGTTGTTCGAGCGAAAAGCAACTCTCGCCCAGGAGGCGAAAGTCTTCCGAGTCGAGCCGGAGAAAACGATCAATCCGGCGAACGAAAAACAAATCGCAGTCATTGAAGATGCTTACGATCGTTTCACCCGCTGGCAAAAGGGAGTCGACAAGGCGAAAGCAACGCCCGAGAACCAGGCGAGGATGGCAGAGTTTCGCAAAACGGAAGTAAAGGCCGCCCATCCCGTCTGGTCCTACGGCTATGCCGACCGCCTGGAGGGAACTCCCAATCCCAAGGACTTCGGTTTCGGCGATTCAAAGAAAGCCGCCGCCAGTCATCCGGAGAATGATCGCGCCAACCTGGCCTATCACAAACACTACGCCGCCCTGCCGCATCGCGACCGCGGCACCTACTTGAAGCTCGCCCATGGCACCGGCCGTGTGATTGTTGCGCCCAAAGAACTTCCTCCCGGCAACTACACTCTGCGCGTTCGCGCCGGCGCGGTGAATGGCTCACCCGCCTC
>JAAESJ010000111.1 GCA_024229495.1 Verrucomicrobiaceae bacterium
AGGAAAGGCCCTAGAAAATGAGCCTTGTCTGCTCCTTGCGCGCCGGTTACCAGCAGGCTCAAGGCAATAACACCCCGTAAGATCATCAACCCAGAAGGTGATTGAGGTTGGCGCTGCTGGTGGAAAAGCGGTCGGTTTCCACGCCGAGTTGTTGAAGAATGGTAACGTAAAGATCACAGAGGGGGTGCCCATCCCGACCCTGACGCTCAAAACGATGATGCTTGCCGTGCTTAAACCCGCCTCCGGCAACCATGATGGGCAGGTTGCGGCTGGAATGTGAACTGGCATTACCCATTCCGCTGCCGAACATGACTATCGTTGAATCCAGCAATGATTGGCCCTCTGCATCCCGGGCAACCTTTAAACGGTCCATAAATCCCGCAAACTGTTGCGCATAGAAAGTCTCGATAATGTTCAGTTCCTTGAGCAGATCAGGGCGCTTCCCGTGGTGAGTCAGCGAGTGATAGCCCAACGAGATGCCCTCGAAGGGGAATAAGCGGTTTCCTCCCGGGTGACCAAAGGTGATAATATTGGTCAGGTTGGCCTGCAGGGCGAGGATCATCAATTCATACATCACCGAAGTGTTGTAGGGGTAGGTAAGGTCGACCACCATCTCATCATCCCCCCTGATGACCTTATCACTGGCCGTGGGCTTTGGAATATCAATCCAGTCAGCGCGACGTTGTATTTTACGCTCCACGTCCCGGATCGCGCTCAAGTATTCATCAAGCTTGGCCTGATCCCTTCTGGTCAACACCCGGTTCAGTCGCTGCGTATCCTCCCTGACCACGTCCAGGATACTGGCATCCTCCCGGAGGTGGTCCTTGGTCTTGGCTTTGATCTTCGGGTTGTCATCCAGGAACATGCGGGCAAAAACCCGGGTGGGATTTCCCTCAGTGGGAAGTATTACTCCCGCGCGAGACCAGGAAAATCCTCCGGATCCCAGGCGGAGGGAGGGGAAGCGGGTTTTTTGCCCGATATTTTCCGCAAGGAACTCATCAAGTGAGAGTAGGCGTTGGGGATTGTCCTTGGTGTCCTTGAGTTCAACCCCGTTAAGCAGCGTATTGGAACAACCGTGACCGCCGCCGACTTGAGGATGGTCCAGGTTACTGAAGACAGTGAGTTCCTGCCGATGATTCCCGAGTGGCTTAAGCAGTGTCGGCAGGGCATAATCGGAACCGGTTTGCTCAGGGAAGAACCCTCCTGGGTTCATTCCGTAGTTGGGTGAAACGCAGACAAAGCGCTTGGCCTTCGCCGTTTTTGCAGGAGTTTTTCCCAGAGACTCGAGAGCCGGGAGGGCAATGGAAACCCCGAGCCCGCGTAGGAAATTTCGTCGATTTATTGACGGCATGAAATTTTATTTGTTATGCCGTTGGCAATCAACAGGAATGCCACGGCTGGAAAAGTCTGTTACAGTCAATGCGGAGGGGAGGGATGGCAAGCTTGCAATCAGCAGGCCGGATGTCCGGCTACAGGATATTATTGCCCCGCGGATTTTTTCGGCGATGCCCGTAGGCGTAGCAGGAATCTTCCCTCCGGAGCGATAGTATCGAGAAGATGAACCTCGACCCGGTCGATTCCGGAGCCGTGGAAATCCTCCTGGATATCAATGGTGATATTGGTGTCGTCTTCCGTTGCCGCATTCCAGTTCACCAGGTCCGATGAATATTCGAGTGCCGAGGCAACGGAGATGGCTGCCTGTTGTGAGCGCGGGTAAGTAATCACAATTTCAGCGGGGTATTGGTTACCGTCCTCGACGCGGGCGGGAATATAATCCCATTCAGGAAGCAGGTCCCTCGCGTGAGCAAGGGCATCAGCGCTGCCAAGGGCAAATGCCAACCCGTTTGCTGTTCCGTCTTTGTTTGGGTCCGCATCGAAAGCGGCATCCGGGCCGGAGAGGCCGGACATTTCCTGTGCCCATTGATCGAAGCTAATGGTGTTGGGATCGCTGATTACGGCGATGCTTCCGCCTGTAGCGAGACGGTTATCCCAAAGCAGTCCCGGTGCCGGTATTGGAGGATTTATGGTCTTTGATTTGCTGTTGGGAAGCGACTGGTTGAAGATCTGGAACACCTGCCCGGCAGCATATGGCGTGCCTGTGTTGGTGAGTGTCACAGTGCCGGTATTCCCTGCCTGTGATTCCAGTGCACCATTAACATTCACCCGGTCAGAGTTTGGGGACAGGTCAGGATCGACTGCCACCTGCAGGTTGCCGTTGAGTGTAAGGCCGGCCATGAAGTTCAGGGATCCCAGTGCTGCTTCACTTCCCGGGGAAAGTGTTGCATTATTTGCGATGACGGCATGCCTCCCGATATAACCGGTCCCAGCCAGGGTGCCGGCTTTGTCTACTAGGATTTCGCTACGGGAAAGGGTGCCGGTGATCTCCAGCTTGCCTTTCTCCACTACTGTAGTCCCGGAGTATGTGCCGTCATGGAGGGTGAGTTTTCCGGTATTGTTGAGTTTGAGACCACCAGTGCCATTGATTCCCCCGGAGAAGGCGGTCTGGTTTTGTGCTGCCACGGTAAGGGCCTTGCCGTTGAGATTGATCGCGGTGTCCACGGTCAGCCTTGCCTCAGGGGAAGTCATCCAGAGCTGGTCTTTCTGCAATCTTAGCGTGCCATTGCCGTGAATCGTGAGGTTTTGCACGCTCTCTGCCATGTTGATGCCTCCCTGGAAGAGATCCAGCGTGCCGTTGGGATCCTTGATCTCGAGCGCTACGTCCTTGTCCAGGCTTTGCTCCAGCCGGATCTGGTGCAAATGCTTGACTTCCGGGTTGTCAAGGCCGGGCTGGTTGTCCCCGGTAAAGGATTCATTCCAGACTGCAACGGCGTCCGGTGCGTTGGGCTGGGTATTTGATGCCCAGTTCGTGTTCTCGTGCCAGAAGGTGTTGGTGTTTCCGGTCCATTCGGTGGTGGGTAACCCTTCGATGATGGTAATGGACCTGCGCAGTTCTGTTGTCTTGCCCTTCATGTCAGAGACCATTGCCCTCAAAGTGAACTTGCCGGGCTTGCTCTTGGTCAAGGTTAGGCTGGTGGCGCTGGTGTTGTGTGCGCCTCCACCGCTTCGCCACATGCAGGCCACCTCGTCGCCGTCGGGATCGTTCCCTGTCACGGTGACGGTGAGAGGCTCTCCGGCGGGCCATGTTGCTGGCGCATCCCAGGTCGGTTGCGGCGCCTTATTGCCGTTGAAGGTGCCGCGGTTTATCCTTACGTCGATATACTCGTTTGGCGCAGTGCCTCCGCGGCCGAGGTTGGTGATGTAGACCTTACCCGCGTTATCGGCAAAGGTTTCCCCTGGTTGCAGGGCCTGATCGTCGGTGCCACCGGTGCCCTGGTGCAGGTCAAGCAGGACGACACTTTTCCCGGCAGCTCCCCGGTCCCAGTAGAACACCAGGCCCTGGCGCATTTGGTAGTTCTTCTGGTTTGGTGAACTGATCTTATTGAGGAGCCTGGAACGGTAGCCGATCCAGAAATACTTGTTGATCGAGGTGGTTCGCTTGACGCGCAGGGCGCGTTTGCTGTTTGCCTTGGCGATGTCCTTCTGGTCGAAATTGTAGAGTCGCCTAGTGTAAGAGCCGTTGGTGGCGATATCGTGTCGCCTGGTAATCCAGTTGCAGCGCCACTTCTCATAGGGATCCGGGTCAATGCCCCCGGTTTTCATGAATTGCCAGGGGTCGTTTAAAAGCTCCCCTTTCAGCCCGATCGGGTTGTCGCCGTTGGGAACCCATCGCCTCTGGTGGCCAAAATTAAAGTTGTGGCCCATCTCATGAACGGTCGAGCCGCCACTGCTCTTCGACCAGAACCGTTTACCGCCGACAGTGGCATGCGATCCCACTGAACCGCCGCCGAAGTAATAGCCGACAATGTTATAGCTGTTGGGGTTGCGCCCTGCCCTGTTCGCCCTCAGGTCGGCCTGGGTTGCCATTGCCGAGGCCGAGTAGTTGGCGCGCTTGCCCAGTTTGACCTCCACGGTGTGGTAGACAATGTTCATCCTGCCAAAGGAATACCTTTCAAAGTTACTCTTTGCCAACTGCAGCTTTCTGCCAATAGCCTCCAGGCTGGGTGCATTATGGGCATCGGAGAAATCAATGCGGATTCCCAGCACTCTGACATTGCCGGTGGTCTTGGCGGCATTGGCCAATGGCGCACTGAGTGACAACAACAGGCCAGTGACCACAAACCTGAGGGCAGTGGGGAAGGCAAGGGATGAAATCACGTGCAAGGGCATTGGAGTGAGAGGATACGATACGATACGATATTGAACTTATCCTATCCTATCTTCCGTGAAGAGTCCGATAATGCAATTCGAAAGGCATTCATTATTAGTAACTTCTGGCGTTTTAAAACTGCCAGGTGTGTCAATTTCCCGTTTACTGCTTCATGGGTGGGCGCTTCCATTCCACGGGTTGATATCCCTCCGGTTTCTCCGGCTTATGCACTGTGGGTGGTTGATTATTTTGGGGGTCAATGAGCGGCCAATCATCCGTCCTGAATGGTGAAGCCGGGATTCCTTCCCGGTTATAGAGCAGGTTACGCCTTGAGGGGTTCATTGCCCATGCGTAACGCGTCGCGATGGGCCTTGTCACCTTCTTGGCAGAAAGGCTCACAGTGTTTCCTTTGATTTCAGCCTTTGCCCAGTGCCACTCCCGGTTCTTCCCGGCGATTGCAAATGCATCCGGCTCTCCGGGTCTGGCGGACATCATTCCGCTGCCGGTTGAATCAAATTCCAGGATAATTCGGTTGCCCTGCAGGGATTGCCTGAGGAAGCGTGGTCCTGAGGCGATGATGTTTTTTCCGTAGGTTTTTTTTAATGCGAGGTAAGCATGACGGATGCCGATGGGTTTCTTGTTTTTCGGGTGAAGGGCAATGGAGTCCCCGGTATCAATGGTGACTGCCATTGCGGTGTTTGCAACCTCGCCGGTGATCAGGCGCATCATCTCACGATTGACCACCCATGGCGACTCGATGCCTTCAACAGGTTTTTTCTGTGGTGGGTTCCAGCTGGGAAGCTGGGTGAAATAGAAGGGGAAATTATCAGCTACATGACCTTCTGAGAGCTTGTGCCAGGAGGACCGGTAGAACCCGATGAGTTGTGCCAGTTGCCTGCGGTAGTTGAGGGCCTGTGGGACATTCTTGGAGTTTCTTTCTCATGATACCATATTGCGCCACGGATTCCATATGGGCGGATGGGATGAACCATGGCGTTAAAAATATGAGAGGGATATTGGTGACCGAGAATGGCAGGCTTGGTGATGGTCGGGGGAGCCAGTAGCTTGAACTTGTTCTTCATGGTTTGTCCGGAAGCGATCTTGGCCCTGTATTCCCTGAGCTCCTTGTCGAAATTCTCCAGGGCTTTTTCTTTGCTGAAGCGGCGGGAGAGTTTCCTATATTGTTCCATTGCGGCCTTGGTGCGGGGATCATCGGCTTGAATATTCTTCGGCATCCATCCCTCGATGGGTGTTCCCGCATAGGCCTGGACAATAATGCCCACCGGGATTCCCAGTTCCTCATGCAGCTTCCTACCGAAATAATACGATACCGCCGAGGTGGCTGCGGCGGTGACGGGATTACAGGGAGACCACTTTGCCAGCAGGTCGCGTGATTGTTTCAGTGGTTCATGCCAGTGCTCGCGGGAGGATTTGAATATGCGCAAATTCGGGAAGTTTGCCCCCGCTGCCTCATCCTCTGCCCCGAACGTGTTTCCCAGTGCCCAACCCATATTGGATTGCCCCATGCACAGCCACACCTCTCCAATGGCGACATTGCTTATTTTAATCGTGTTGGTGCCCTTAAGGATGAGATGATTCTGGGTACTGGCTTCCGGGGTTGGCAGCATGAATTTCCAGTTTCCTTGGCTGTCAGCAGTGGTTGTTTGCGTTACTCCCCAGCTTGCCTGTATTGTTATTTTTTCACCTGCTGAGGCAAATCCCCAGACGGCATTGCGGGTGTTTTGCTGGAGAATCATGGAATCACCAAACAAGTTTGGTACATATAATTTCCCTTGTGCCTGCGGTACCAAGACAAGAGAAATGAAGCACAGCCAAAGGGTGGGTATCTTCATGATATGGAACTTCAAAGGTTTTGTATTGAGAGGATCATGTGGACGGCTCAGTTGTTACTGGGGCGTTAGGTTCCACTAATTCTTGAGCAGGAATCTTTGCAGGGATCTCTCTACTACTCGTGGATGGCATTGAGCTTTCTTTCTGCTGAAGTTTTTTCTCCTTCACTCATTGAGTATTTGCTTGCGACACCCCTGAGTAGGGCTGAAATTATTATCAATAGATCATGAAAGCCATTCAATTCTTTTTACTCATTTCCTTGTTCATGCTGGGGTGTAAGGATTCCGCGAAGGAAAAGAATGCCGAGTCGTCGAAAGAGCCACGCTCTAAGCTGACCTCGCTTCCCACTGGCGAGAGCAAGGGTATTGCAGAGACCGGCGGAGGGGAGTTGAATATTGATGGACTGACTTGGGATGTTAATATCACTGCTGGAACGGGAGGAACCGCTGATGAGCTAATTATTGGAATGCCTGGTTCACAGGCGAAGGAGCTAGAGGGAGACTTGGTGATTCCGGACGAGATTGACGGGATCGCGGTTAAAGTGATTGGTGAGGGTGCATTTATGGGTGCCAATAAAGTGACCAGTGTGGTTTTGCCTGTGACTACAACCCGCATTGGAAACGCAGCATTCTATAATAACACCAGCTTGAAAAACATCACTATTCCTGATGGGGTAACCCACATAGAGGATGCTGCATTCTATAACTGCGCTGCAATGGAGGCTATTGTGATCCCAGCCAGCGTAACCAGCATCGGGTCACGTGCATTTGCAGATTGTAAGAATCTGGGATCCATTACTTTCCTGGGTGATCCTCCACAGCTTAATGGAGAATTAAGTCAGTTTGACGGTGTTGAGCAGGCTTGGATTTATTACGATTCCGATTTCGAAAGCTGGAAGGAAGTTGGTGTTCTTGGTAATGGCGAGAGGTTCGCTAATAGGCCCACCAGACCAATTGATAAGCCTTGAGGCTGCGGGGAAGGCACGTGCCCGGTTTTCAGAAGAGACGCTCTGGTGCTATTGCCTGATCGGGGAGTGGTTTTTTTCCATGTTGCCTGATATAAGGCTTAATCCTTCATGAGTTCAAGCATCAGGGGCTGTGAGATTCATTCGAAAGAAATACTCGGAATAAGGAAGCGCGCCATCATCCATGTCACGGATATCTCCCGTGCGCTCGAAACCATAGGCTTCGAAAAATTTGTGTGCGGTCGTGAACCGGGTGTCCGACCAGAATTCAACCTGCCGGTATCCCTTGTCACGGGCCCATTCAACAGCCCAGTCCATGAGCCTTATGCCGTGTCCGCTGCCGCGAAGGGATTTATTAAGATACAGGCGCCGGAAAGTCAGCAGGCCGTTCTCGGGATCAATGGGAAGGGTGGCATGGCAGCCAACGATATGGTGTTGTTTGTCTTCAAGCACGACAAAGTCACCTTGTCTGCCGCAATAGCGTCCTTCAATTTCCAGTAGGTCGCTGTCAGCGCCAGCTGTGTGCATCACTTCGCCGTATTCACGGTAGACTGCATCGATGAGTGCAATAAGTGCAGGGGAATCGTGATTGGTGGCACGGCGCAGGTTCATGGGCTAAGGAGATCAACCTTTAACCGCAAGAAAAGAGTCCTTTGCGCAGGGCTGAGGTCCTGCTTGGCTCGATGGGAAACGCTTAGGGCATCATCACTGCGGGTTGTTTCAATCACTTCAGTAAAGGCGGTGCCGGAGTTCCAGGTTTCTAGGTCAGATGATACCTCGACGGTGGCGAGAATATCGGTAAGCGGGGAAAGGGTTCGCCGATGGCTGAAGAGCAGGTTGCCGTTCAGCCGGGCGTGACTTGTTACCGGTATGGTTTCATGTGCCAGGGGATTGAGCCCAAAAAAATACTCAAGCAGGTTACTGCGTAGGTCGCGGTCGGGATCGGAGGAGGGATTAGATGAGGCGGGAGGAGCATCCTTTTGGAAGCGCTGCTGGACCCATTCGGGATAGCTGGTGATACGGTCATCCAGGGTGATGTCCCATGGCTGGTTGACTGATGCGATCACTTCCTGCTCACCGGTTCCGTCCATGTTGCCACGGTTGACTGCCATTCCGCCTTTGCTACCTGCAACACCATTGGTTCCGGTGTCTACCCAGTAGATCTTACCCGCCGGGATATCCAGCGTCATCCCGTGCGGGGTATCAAGGCCGGTGTAAAGGTCCTCGATTGGTCCGTTGTTGATCCTTCGACGTTGCACCTTGTGCGCATTTCGGTCACACCAGTAGAGGTAGCCTCCTCGGGTATCCACCTTGACGCCGCGCGTCTGCACAAGTCCGCTGACGACTATCTGGATATTTTTCGCACCGGGAAGATCTGCCCGGAATATGTTGCCTCCCGAGTAGTCACCCCAGTAGATATTTTGATTTAACGTGTCGAGGTCAAGGTAGTAGGGCTGAGTGGTGGAAACCACTGTCTGGCGATTACTGCCGTTATAGTCGGCGCTCTCGATGCGGTTGTTGTTGCGATCGCACCAGTAGATTTTCCCGGCATCCCTATCGAGGGCGAGGTCAGCGGGGAAGCCAAGGCCGGAGGTTATGATGGCTTCCCTGCCCGAACCGTCAAGGCGGGAACGGTAGATGATGTCGGCACCGTTATCGGCATAAAACAGATCATTGCCGGAGACATCGATGGCTATCCCGCGGACGTTTGAACCTGCCGATGGGATCAGGGTTTGCAGGTCTGAACCGTCCAGGTTGGCAATCCGGACGAGCCTGGCGCCACGGTCGGTAAAAAGCATTTTCCCCGCACCGGCAGACTGGATAAGTCCCAGTATGCAAATGCTGAAATTAAGTATGATACGGGGGGGCATGAACTTGATGCGGACCGGGATATTTAACCTAACTGCTTTTATGGTGTAATGGAAGAGCGGATCGTGGCAGTTTCCTTGAGGCGATACGGGTATGCTGGCATGGTGTGTTCATGAAAGGAGAATCCTGGAGTGTGAGGGAAGCGCAATGGTCTATAGATTGTGATGATCTTCTTGAGGTGCGTGGTGCCGTCTTCATCGTTGAACAGGGGGTTGATGTTTCAGTGGAACGTGATGGACGGGACGGGGAATGCCTGCATGCCATTGCCGAGGACTCAGCCGGACTGCCTATTGGGGCAGGGCGGATTTCACGCGGGGGGAAAGTGGGCAGGATTGCTGTTCTTGGAGGATGGCGCGGGCAAGGAGTGGGTATGGCCATCATGCGTGAACTACTACGGCAGGCGCAGCATGCGGGAATTTGGAAGACCTACCTGCATTCGCAGAGTTCGGCCGCGGGATTCTATCTTCGGTTTGGCTACCAGCCTGAGGGGGATGAATTTCTTGAGGCGAACATCCCGCACATGAAGATGATCAGAGTCGTTGACGGGAATGAGAAAACTGTCGGTTCAGGACATTAAATATTCCATCAGTTCTGCGCGAATCGGGGAGATGCTTTTATAATCGGCGATGTTATCGGGCATGGTCCTGATAGCGCGGTAAAGCCCAGCGCAGGCTTTAGGGTGTTGCTTGATGTCGACAAGCCTGACGTTTACCGGGCGTATGCCGAAGATTACCGCGCCGGTCTCGGGAAGGCGGAGGAGTATCTGGTCTTCAATACGCATCCAGATATTATGGGGGTCGAGCGGCTTGATAAGATTACGGTTATTGAGCCTTGGGTGCTGATTGAGGACAGGCGATCCGCTTATCCCCCAATTAAATCGTTGCCATGACTTGTCCGGACTGAGTCGGGTGAGGAACTTGTCAATCCGCTTACCGAGATTTTCATTCAGCGTTGGCACAGGCGAGTGGATTGCATGTAGCGGCAGGCCGATTTTATCTTCCGGGCACCAGGAGGAGGGGAAGCATACCGCGCCGGCTCTGAAAAGGAATTGTCCTTCGGGTTCGGGAAGCAGGATCAGGAAATCAGGCTCCCAGTGCAATGCCAGTTGTAGGCATCCACCCTCCGTTAGCCCTGCCCAGCGGACGGACTCGGCAACTGCCTGAGTGGCTTCCGGAGTCTCAAAAAGGTGGCAGGATGGTGCTTCCCGAAGGGCTTGATGACGCTGCTGCATAACGGAATCACCTGTTGCGGATCCCGAGAAGAATTCGTGTGCATCACCGGGACGAACTCCAAAACTGAAGCTGAAGTCACTGTCAGGGAATAGTCCTTCCCAGTCGGGTTGTTGGCTTGTGTTCATGGCGTCCTGTAATGCCGGAATATGGCATACGCGATGCTTGTCTTTGGCGCAATTTACTTCACAATAGATACCATGGATTTCTGGTCAGCAGTATTGATGCTTGTCATCATCATGGACCCGTTGGGTAATATTCCCCTGTTCCATTCCGTGCTCGGAGCAATTCCGGAGGAAAGCCGCCGGAGGGTAATGGTGCGTGAGCTTTTCATTGCCCTTGGGATACTCACGACCTTCCTCTTCCTGGGCAATCATATCCTGTCCATTCTCGGCCTTCAGAAGCCGGCAATCAGTATTGGCGGTGGAGTGGTGCTGTTTTTGATTGCCATCAACATGGTGTTTCCCCAGCACGGTCTGCGTGCGGATACGGAGAGGGAGGATCCTTTTATTGTGCCGTTGGCCATCCCCTTTATTGCCGGTCCCTCCGCGATTGCTGCATTAATTCTAATGGCCAGTCGTGAACCGGGGAGAATGGGCACATGGATGGCCGCCCTTGCTGTCGCCTGGGCAGTTACCGCGGCTTTTCTGCTCGCTTCCAACCGGATTATGCGGATTATCGGCAAACGCGGTTTGAGGGCGGCCGTAAAATTAATGGGCATGCTCCTCATCCTGATTTCCATCCAGATGATCCTCAATGGCATTCAGGTATATTCAGGAGAGTGAATGGTTCTTGATAGGTGCTATCAGGAAATCCTGCTTATTGCGCTCGCTTTGCCGGCTACCCATAATCCACGACTTGAAGCTTCAGTATGCTATCCTTAATTGCCGGAGTGATGGAATCTAGAAGAAACTTTATCAAGTTAAGCAGCTTGGCTGCTCTTGGAATCAAGGAAACAGCCTATGCTGATAGCCCTGCCAAAAAACCGTTTATCCACGGGTTCAACTTTAGATTCAAAAAAGGTGTTCCAGATGAGGAAATCGCCGGGTTGATGAAGGAATTGGCCGCTTTAAAAGCGAAAATCCCTGTTCTGAAGGAGTTCTTAATAGGCAAAAATATCGCCTCGAGAACACACGGGTTTCAATATGGAGAGATTGCCCTCTTTGATAAAAAAGAGGATCTCATGCTCTACGAGAAACATCCCGAGCATCAGAAACTCGTAAGAAAAATTCTCCCGAGACTGGAAGTTGGAAATGGGATGGATTTTATTCCTATAGACGCCTAGACTTCCCATGCAGTCCCTTGCTGAATTCTGGCTTTAGTTGTGAAATCAGTGAACATGATCCTGCTGGTGATGGGCATCCATGCATTCATCGGATCATGAACCGGAGCTTGAGGTGGTGACATAAAGAGAGCGTCAGGGGTTTAATTGTCCCAGACTGCTCTCGATTTTAAAAAGGCGTGTTCGTGCGTTGGTGTCCGGTATGCTCTCATTAATACGGTAGCGGCGCAGTTCCATGCCGTTGCCCATGTCGGTATTCTCAAGCAGTGTGATCAATGTGTCGGCTGTAATCCAGGATTCTCCATCGGTGGAAGTGAGCAGTTGCCAGTTCACTGATTGACCTGCTGCACGGTTCAGGCGGACTTCAAGGAGGGCAAAGTCCCGAGATCCGTTGCCAAGGTCAATGGTTTGAATCTTGGCCTTCAGCGGGGTAATGTTTTCGTCGCTGGCCTTTGGGTTTCCACCAAAGAGGAATTCCTCGAGGTTGGTCATTTCGTCACCGTCGGGATTGGATCCGGCGGCGGAAATTGCAGGGCTGGTCAACTCCTCTGCGGTGAAATTAACTGCTTGCCAGCTGGTAAATTGTATCACGTCATCAGATCCCGGATTACCGCCGATCGATGCGCTTCCCTGCCAGTTTTCAGGTAGGGAGTGATCCGGGTTGGCAAGCGGATTAATCAGGGTGAGTGCGAACCCCTCACCGTCCGGAGAAGTTGGCCATGGAGTAGAGTCACCATACTCAAAATCGCGGATTGGGGAAAGCTCAGCAGAAAGCAGGGTCAGTCTTTCCCCGCCATTGGCAAGGTTTGTGCCGTTTTCAAACTTACCGAGAACGGGCAGGTTGTTGCCGAAACGAAAGGTAAATGCAGCGGGATTTTCCACAAGCAGTCCCCGGGAACCGGGTGCCAAGACCATTGAGATGCCGTTATTAAAATCGAAATCTATGCCGGATACAAATTGCACCCCGCTCAAGTTGATTGTGTTGTTTCCAATATTGATCAATTCCACATACTCAAAGTCGTTACGATTGTTGTGTCCCGCATCGAGTTCTTCTTCACTTGGTTCCGATGGGCGATAGTGAATCTTGGAAATTGCGAGATTCCCTTCATTTGCGGGCTCGGTTTCCACAAGGAAGTTTGCTTGGGTTAATGGTGACCACGCAGTCCCCGAGAACACGCGCGCGCTTACGGTGGTTTCCGGATTAGGAAGAGACAAGGAGCCGGAGTAACTCCTTGCACTGGGGGACAGTCCTCCGGCCTCTCCCCCGATTCCTTCGCTGGCATAAAGGGTGGCATCGATCAGCATGTCACTTGATCCGGCGCTGGCATTCAAGCCATGGATGGCCAGGATGTTCTCTCCATTTTCAAGAAGGTTAAGGTGCTGGGATACCGGGAAGGGTTGGTAGGTCATGGCCTGAGAATCAGAGTGGCTGGTGGATGCCGGCGCATCATATGCCAGTGGCGTTCCCGGGTCTCCTCCGGCGTTGGCTCGGGCAATTTCCTCTCCGTTCAGGTAGGCCACAAATCCATCATCATAGCGAACCCTCAGGGTCATTGCGTCATAGAGATCGGGGTCATCAACATCAAAGCTGATGCGCATGTAGACGGTTTCCGTTGCATTGCTGTCGACCTGTCCGGAGAAATCAAATGCCTCATCGATCAGCGGATCATAGGCAGTGGCGTTATCGTAACCGGCACCAAGGATGCCGCTGGGCCAGGAGGAATCATCAAAGGTGTTTTCGAACCAGGAGGCTTCAAGTGAGGAGTCGCCGGGCATTATTGCCCGCTTGACTGCTTTCTCAGCAACCAGCACATACTCAGTGACTGTTCCCGCCTGTGCTGCGATACGCGGGTCGCTGCCGTCAAGGGTGTAGTATATCGTGTCGCCGCCGGCAGTGGCGATTGACAGCTTAAAGGCTGAGGAAACATTGCCGCCGTGTTGCGAGAATTCCGGCGGATCGGTGTCAGGATACCAGTTTCTTGAACGGAACTGGCTGAGAACGATGCCGGTGCGGTTCGGGAAGAAGTTTCCATGGTTGCCACCGCTGGCGGTGCCGAGCATCTGGTCACGCGTGCGCAGCCAGTCCAGACGGGTATAGGGATTGCTGCGGCCGTTATCGCCCCAGCGGGCGGATTCGATCCGGGTCAAAAGGTCGACTGCGTTGGCGCGCCGCATGTAGGCGGTTGCCGCATTCTCAGGAGTAAGAACCCCGTCGTTGTGGAAGTGCTGGTGGACACGATCGGCAAAGAGAAGCCGGAACTCAGGGTTGGCAATCAGGTTATGGAAGACCTCGGTCGGTCCACCGGAATTATTCTTATTGGTGGCATCATAGTTGGTGCTTTCCATGCAGTGCTCGGGATCCCAGCTGTGATAGTACCATTTCCCGTCAGCAGACATCCTGTTGTAGGTGGCATACCAGTTCTGGTGTGCCCAGTCGGAATTACCAACGTAGTAGTTGGCAATCATGTAGGCGATAAAGTTCTCGATATGCAGTATCCGCGCCACGGCCTCATAGTTTTCCTGGTCATTCATGTCGCGGCGTGAGAGCGCCAGCATGGCGTTGTAGTTGGTGTTACTGCCGGCTATCACCGTGCTGGTGCGGTGTTTCATCGCATCGTAGTCGCCGTTGTCGCCACCGAGGTATTCTGCGGCAAAATTGTCGTCCGGTCGTTCGTGCAATTCCGTGATTCCCCATAATACCCCGTTGATATAAAGCAGGCAGTACCTGCCCTCCGGCGAGGTGCCACCCATCAGGTTGTGCAGGTCGGCCGGGAACTGGTCATGGGTATACTGGGCTCGGCCACGTTGGTCAGATCCCCGGTTGTAGTGCCAGACGTTGTTAAGGCGATGGTCGAGAATCAGTGTATCGAAACGGTCAGTTCGATCTTTACCAAAGAGTTCATAGCGAAGATCAGGTGAGAATTTCAGCCGCATGGAAAGCTTGTCGGATTTCCACCGGCTGGTGCTCGAGCCACCGACGATCCTCACTGTGCCATCAACCTGGAAACCACTCTTGGAATTGGGGTCATTGGTATTGCCTTCCGGGTTGATATACTCAATGGAGGTTGGGCGATCTACCCCTTCACCGCTGATGTAGATGCCGCCGTTGCCAAACATGAGGTTCCAGTCCATGACCAGTGAGATTGAAGGCACGCGCAGGAAGTCATTGGTTACGGGACGCACTTCAGGATTGCTGTGATTGACAATTTCCGGGTCCATTGTGTAGTCCGGTCCTGCGTGTCCCCAGTTGGCATGCGCAGGGACGGAGTTATTGGATTGCTTCAGGATGCCCTCGGGAAAGATGTAGGTATGGGTATCAACGTTGGTGGACTGGAACCCGGACTTAACGGCCATGGCCCGCAATGTTGTGGTTGTCTCCACTTCAATGTCAGCGCTTGGAGGGGTGACATTGTCAGGCGGTGCCACACGGGTGCCGTTGTTGGATGACGGCTCAGTGCCATCAAGGGTGTAAATCAGTGTGGCTCCCGGTGTGGTAGTGGTGACCGTGGTGGTAAAGGGATCGGTGTAGAGTCCGCGATTGATGGTGAATCTGGTGTCAGTCACGAAGCCATCGACAGCGCTGGATCCATTGGCGGCACCCGGTGTGGGATTTTGGAAGAAGCCAACGGAGAGTGGCGAGTCATCCCCGTAGGCGCCGAAGGAAACGTCCTCAACCTGCTTGGGATACAGGGTGAATGTTGAGATGGTAAGGAGTCTTCCCTCATCGTTCTCACGGTTGAGGGCAAGGTGCGATCCTGAGGACTTGTCGAGTTGGAAATCGGTATGCAACTCGTTGGCTGGGCCGATACGGTCCTTACCGGAGGCAAAGATGACCAGGAATCGGTTTGGCTGCAGAGTGATGGCGGGCAGGGCCCACTTGTTTGGTGTGTCCCGGTTATCCGTGAGGTAATGCCCGGCAAGGTTGATCGGCGAGGAGGTCGGGTTCCACAACTCGATCCAGTCCGGGCTGTCACCATCGGCATCAACCAGTGTGCTGTTGTTATCGGCCATGAACTCACTGATCAGCAAATCATCCAGCGTCGGGAAAGCCGGGGCACTCCCGGCATCATTCGGATCGGAACCGGATGCCAGCTCGATGCCATCCTTGTAGCCGTCGCCGTCACTGTCGGCATTGGTGGGATCAGTGCCGTGAGTGAGCACCTCATCGCCATCCTCAAGTCCATCCCCGTCACTGTCGGCAATGAGCGGGTCGGTAGCCGGATCACCGTTGATCTCCTGCCCGTCATCAAGCCCGTCATCATCACTGTCTGCCAGTGTCGGGTCGGTGTCGTGCTGGTTGATCTCTTCAGAGTCAGAGAGATCATCCCCATCACTGTCGGCAAGCGTCGGGTTGGTGCCGAGGTTGAACTCCTGGCTGTTGGTGAGCCCGTCAGGCTCGGCGTCATCCTCCCCGGACTGTCCCAGGTCGGGAAAATGGGCCAACTCCCAGGTGTCTGGAAGCGCATCACCATCGGAGTCATTGGGCAGGTGCAAGCCATCCTTGAAGGCAATGTAGTCAATCTCCACAGCGGCCGTCTGGTTGGTTGCCGACAACTGCAGTGAAAGATAGGGGTAGGATTCATCGACAGTGGTCGACAGCTTGATGGTGCGCACAATGATCGGCACCGTTGAGGCGTTGCGGTAGACCTTGAGGTCATAACGCGAGGCATCCGCAGCGTTTTTCTCGGTGGTTACCCAGAACTCATTCCACACGGTGGGGTCAAG
>JAAESJ010000112.1 GCA_024229495.1 Verrucomicrobiaceae bacterium
AGTTTCAGCAGAATTGATTTTTCCTGCTTTTACTCACTCCAATGACCTTCCAGACTGCCCCCGGACAGGGAATCCTGGCATCCCTTGCGGGGTGTGTCGCGATTGTTCAGCGCTGCGCAGTGCCTGCCTTTATGCCTTAACCTGCGGTGGGTTCAAGGAAATTGACCACGCCGGTGGCAACACAATACTCGGCACCAAGGATTTCCATCCCTTTACTGTCAATGTGTTTGCGGAGAAGGGCGGATTGTTGCTGCAGTTGCTGTACGGAGAAGCGGACATTTTCACACATGGCTTCGCGCATCGCCGGGTCTTCACCTGCCTGCGGGGATACCTTGATCAGGGGCGAGAGGCAGGGTCTGATGGCTTCGACAATGGAATGCAGGTTTCCGGTTCTGGATGGTGCCGGGTTTGCCAGTTCATCCAGGGTGGCCCGGATGGCTCCACACATGGTATGGCCGAGGACGACAACGAGCCTGCTGCCGAATTTCTCCGCGGCAAACTCGATGCTGCCGGTTTGCGCAGGCGTGACAATATTGCCGGCAACACGGGCGACAAAAAGGTCACCGATTCCCTGGTCAAAGATAAGCTCAGGAGGCACGCGGGAGTCCGAGCATCCGAGGATAATGGCGGAAGGTTCCTGCTGCTGAATAGACTTGAACTGATGTGAATGATTTTCCGGCTCTCCTTGGAAATTGCTGCCGGAGACGAACCGGGCATTGCCTTCACGGAGCTTCTGGAGCGCATCCTGTGCTGAGATCATGATTGCTTATCGTGCAGGGTTAATGGTTGCTGCGCGAATTTTTTTTTCCCCCGCCGGGGATCCATTCCTGAATATCATCGGGGATTATTTTGCATTTTCGTTCAATAACCGGAGCCCTCTTTGCGTTTTCCATGGCGCTTGCTGGAGCAGATAGTTCGGGAATTCAGGTTCCATTTGGTATGATCTGTGGAATACGGGTGTGGCGGATCCTGATACCGGGGGAACAATCCATGACCAGTCGGCACTCGGTGTCCTGCCGCTGGTCTCTTCATTTTTGCAGAAGCGCATGAATTCACTGGAGGCTGTGTGGTGATCAACGATGCGGACGCCCTCCTGCTCGAAGGACCAGAGGATTGCCTCATTCAGTGCGACTAAGGCATGGTCCTTCCAGAGATTATCAGCCTTGGTTGTATCCATACCCATCTTCTCGGCAATGACTGGCAGTTGGTTGTATCGTTGTCTGTCCCCGAGGTTGCGCGCTCCAATTTCTGTCCCCATGTACCAACCATTGAAGGGGGCGCAGGGATAGACTTCTGAACCTGTCGCGAAAATCATGTCGGAGATCGCCGGTAGTGCATACCAGCGCAACTGGAGTCCTTCAAACCACGGCAGGCGTGGATGCCTGACGGGGACCTCCATGACGGCAGACTCCGGCAATTCATAAAGCTTAAGATCGTCACCGGATTGGATGACCAGGGGCAGGATATCAAAGGGAGTGGGTTGCACAGGGGGCTGCCAGCCCAGTGAACGGGCGACCTCGGTGAATTCCCGGTTCATGGGATCACCAAGTGGTTTCCCGGTTCCGTCACCATACCCGGCATAACGGATTAACTGATGGTTCCAAACTCTGATTTCGTTGTCGGCATTCTCCCAGTGTTTAAAGAGAGTCATGGATGGCCGGATGGCACCTGCATTTGTTGCCGCCTTTAAATGTGCGAGGAGTGCTTCATAGATGTCATCGGTCTTTTCAAGCGATCGGCAGTCAACGACATCTAGGGATTTCCAGTGAAGCCTGCCGATGCAGCGCACCGAGTTGCGCCAAGCCATGCGGGCAGATGTCTCAATTGAGTGTAATTCTTGCTTTTCCGGACACAGTTCACGGGAAGAATGCCCCAGATCCCAGGATTCAGTAACAGGACCTGACAGCGGACAGCGCTGAGCGCCGGGTTGCTTGTCACGGGAATTTAGCGATTTATTCAAATCCGGATTTCTATGAATCGCCCTGGGTTATTGCGATTGCCAGTCGCGGAGCGCGATGGATAACACAGTGGCGTGGATGGACGTAGGCCAAGGTTGCTGTTAGTCGCGTGAACCGGGAGTAATATTTAAACTGATATTCTTTCCCTTTCGCTGCACCACAATTTTGGTTTTCTCACCAATTTTAAGTGCACCCAGCACGTAGGTGTAGTCGTAGATGTTCTTGAGTTCCTTGCCGGCGAGGGAGGTGATGATGTCTCCCCCCTTGATGCCCGCCTTCTCTGCGGGTGCGCCCTTGGTGACGCCACTTAACTTGACGCCGACAATGTCCCCTTGGGAATAATCCGGGATTGTGCCGAGGTATGCCCGCAGGCCACCGCGGGTTCCTTTTTCCTCTGGTCTCTTCATGGCGATGTAACCAGGAGTGTCAGCGGATATCAGGAGGCCACGGGTGATCAGTGCCATGAATTTAGAGGTTTTTGCCGCGCCTTCATAGTTGAGCTTGTCGGGTGTGTCCAGGGGGGTGTGATAATCATCATGGGCCCCTGTAAAGGCATTGAGGATGGGGACGCCGCGCAGGTAGAAGCTGGTGGCATCAGTGGCCAGATATGAGTCAGCCTGTGTGACAATGGGTAGGCCCAGGGGGGCATTGCGCCTTTCGATTTCCGCCGGCCAGGAGGCGCTGGAACCGACGCCCTGCAGCACAAGGGCTTTTTCGAATCGTCCAATCATGTCCATGTTGAGAGCAGCAGCAAAGAGCTTGTCCAGCTTGGCGTCTTCATCTCCGAAGAACATTTTCGCAGATTTGCGGACATAGTGGGAGGATCCGAGCAGCCCGAGTTCTTCCCCGGACCAGGCTGCAAAAACGGCAGCTCGCTTAAGGGGAAGTTTCCCTTTTGCCTTCAGGTCGGTCAGGTATTCAGCAATTTCCATGAGACCGGCAGTTCCTGAAGCGTTGTCATCTGCGCCATAATGGATTGAGGAATCCTCATCCCCGCTGGCCCGTGATCCCGGTCCGATTTCAGCTCCCAGGTGGTCAACGTGTGCGCCGATCAACACGGCAGGTGCGTGCGGGTCATCGGCAGGGATAACGCCTATCACGTTGCGGCCAGTGCGTTTTTCCTGGGCGATACTCAGGGTGGCGCCCAACTTGATATCCTTTAACGGGATGCCGGATTGCATCTTTCCGGAATCCAGTCCGGATTGCAGTTGCTTTAACGTCTTGCTGATGCCTCCCGACTTTAGCAACTTCTCAGTGGTCTTGTCACTGATCGAGATGGCGGCGATACCCGAATCCGACATGCTCGCATCTGTGCCCAGGGGCACGAGTTGGCTCTTTACTTTTGCGTTGGGTCCGGATGCGACAATGATGCCGCGAGCACCTTTCTGGCGGGCGATGAGGGCCTTGTAGCGAAGGCTTGAGAACCTGGCAAAGCGCCGCCGTTCACTTGGGGAGAGGCCCTCAGGCATATAGCGCAGGATGAGGACCCACTTGTCCTTTACATCAAGGTGGAAGTAGGAGCTGTAGAGTTCCAGTTCTTTACCGTTTTCCCCCTTGCCTACAGGGACTTCAAGTCCATAGCCGGCAAACACGACAGAGGCCGGGTCGATGTTCCCGGTCTTGGTGAAAGAAAGTGGTCGCCAATCCTTGTTGAGTTCGGGATTGGGATCGGCCTGATCCCATGAGATATGATTTTTTTCACCCAGGTCAATGCCGGCAGTAAATTCAAAGCTCTGGAAATATGTTCCCTTTTCACCGCCCGGCTCGAGGCCGATTTTTCGAAAATAGTCGGCCACGTAGGCGGTTGCCTTGATTTCGCCATCGGTTCCGGTGAGCCTGCCCTGAAGTTCCTCGGAGGCGAGGTATTCCACGTGGGAGCGGATGTCCCCGGCAGTGATCCCGGGGCTTGTTTTCGTTTCAGGGATGGCGGTTGACCGACTTGGGCTGGCTCCCAGTGACCTCAGCGCAACGGCGTGATTCCAGCTGGCCAGGAATATCTGTGACTGTTTCGCGGCGGTCCGGGTTGAGGTCCATGCCATGGACTTGCCGTCGGGAAGGAAGGCGGGCAGGCCATCAAAGCCGTCGGTGTGCGTGACCCGGACAGGTTCCTTCTTACCGTTAATGTCCACCAGGTAGAGCTCAAAATTTCCGAAACCGTGCTTGTTGGTGGCGAAGATCAGGTAGTCGCCACTTGGGTGGAAGAACGGGGCCCATGAAAGTGCCCCTATGGATGTCAGTTGCCGTGGTTTTCCGCTTTCCAGGTCCATGGTAAAGATTTCAGCGGTATCACCTTTTTCGGAGAATCGTCGCCAGCAGATGGACTTGCCATCCGGTGAGAAAAACGGGCCACCGTCATATCCCGGGGTATTGGTCAGCCGCCTGATCCCGGAGCCGTCGGATCGCATCAGGTAAAGATCCATGAAGTATGACTTATCGATCTTGAAGCGCTCTTGTTCCGCCTTGGTCAGTTTTCGCCGGTAAGCTTCACGGTTGGAGGCGAAAGCGATCCACTCTCCGTCCGGGGAATATGAGCCTTCGGCATCATAGCCCTTAACCTTGGTAAGGTTGATGGGCCGGGAGCCGTCGGTTTGTGTTTGCCAAATGTCGTAATTCTCATCGTAGTCCCACGAATACTTGCGGATTCGCCGGGTTTTACGCTCCTCGAGTTCTGCGGTTTGTTTGTCTGTTGCTTCCTTATCAGCGTGGGAGGAGGAAAAAAGCACCCGCTCTCCATCAGGATGGATCCATGCGCAGGTGGTTTTCCCGAACCCTGGAGATACCCGGTTGGTGTCCCCGGTTTCGAGATCGAGAAGATAAATCTGGTAGAAGGGATTCCCGGGTTCCCGTTCGCTCTGGAAAATCATTTTGCTGCCGTCGCGGCTGAAATATCCCTCACCCGAGCGTTTGCCTGCAAAGGTGAGTTGCCGGGTATTGGAAAGGAAGCGCGTTTCTTTCGAGGCTTCTTCAGCCTCTTCCTGGGCAACAAGCAGGAGTGTGCCAATACCTGTGAGCGTTGCACCAAGGAGTGCTATGCGGTTTGTCATGGTTTCTTTGGATGTAGATCGTGTGATAAGGGGACAGCGCTCAATAGCGCAGACACACCGGGTGATCATGGGAATAAGATAGATGGGTATTGATCATTGCTGATGAGCAACATCCTTGCAACTTAGAGCAGGAAGCAATGGTATACTGTGGGTGGGTCAGGTTACTTGCCGACACAGAAAAGTGTTTTGTCAGTGCGGATCAATGCAGTTCCATCGGCCAGTGTAATTGAGCTGCGGACGCGGCCGTTGCGGCCGGGTCCCATTGCAACCTTGTGCAGGGCCTGGAATTTCGTGCCGGAGGCAACGACGACAACCTCTCCATGATGAGTAATGATGTAGATTTTCCCGTCCGCCGCAGTGGGGGATGCTTCGATCTTGCCTTCCACCTTCAAATCTTCACTCCATAGGACTTTCCCGGATTTTGGCTCAATGCAGCTCAGGGTGTGACTGCGCTTCCGGCCATTATGGGCAACGTAGAAGTGACCGCGATAGAACAATGGCGTGGGGACATCGCTGGAGACATTGGCGTTCGTGCTTTTCCAGGCAATATGGGAGTCATCGAGTTTGCCGTTTCCTCCAAGTTTTACGGCGTATATCGGGGCACCTTTTGGTGCACAGGCAAGCGCAATGCCACTTCCGGCAACGGGAGATGGTACGAGTCGCCAGTGACCGATCTTGTCAGGGTTCCAAGTGCCCCAGCGCCAGATTTCCTTGCCGGTTTCAGGGTCATGCCCGGTGATGCAGTCTCCGCCTGTAACCAAAAGTTGTGTCTTGCCGTTGTGTTCATGGAGCACCGGTGTGCTGAAGGCTTCCTTGGCTTCGGCTATTGCCTCATCAGGACGCTCCGCCTGATAGATTTTACTGCCGTCCTTGATCGATAAGGCCAAGAGAAAAGAAGCGTGTTTGCCACCGCCTTTCTGGGAATTATGGACAGGGGTGTCACGTTGCAATACCTGCATGATGATTTTTTCCCCGTGCAGGAGAGGACTGGTGGAGAAAGTCCACAGGAAGTAGAACTTGCCGTGCTCGTCCTGGATGTTTTTTTTCCAGACTTGTTTCCCGGCCATGGTGAACACGGCGATATCCCCGGTCCCGTAGAAAAAGACAACATGCTTACCGTCAGTCACGGGGGAGGCACCTGCATAGTTGGACCGATCGTCCTGTTTAAGCCCTTGCCCGACGACATGACTCCATAATTGCTTGCCGGTTTTTAAGTCATAGGCCAGTGCCAGCAGGTTCTCCTTGGTCTGGTCGGTTGAGGATATGAAGACATGATTCCCTGAGATGATTGGCGTGGATGCAGCTGCCCCCGGCATGTCGGCTGACCAGCGGATGTCTTTATCGGTGCTGAAGGCAGCAGGGGTATTGCCAACCGTGCTCGACCCGTTCATTGCGGGTCCGCGCCAGTTGCTCCAGTCCGCTGCGGATAATAACGCCGAGGAAAAGAGTAAGGTCGTGAAGTTGATAAAGGTGATTGGTTTCATGTCTTAAATGTTGGTGGTAATGATTATTGACTGGATGGGGTAAGGATGGCGATGTCTTTAAACTCAACGTGCATATCCTGCCCGCCATGGAGTTGCAGCCCGATGTGCCCTTCCTTGCGTCCGGGATCATCAACAAGCTCCGCAGTTTGACTGCCATTGATGCGCACCACGACACGCCCTCCGCGGGCGCTGAGCTCAAGGTCAGTCCACTCTCCGGGCTTATATTCTTTCTTGGGAATTTCCTCTTTGGTGGGCTTTACCACCCATGCTCGGCCACCTGTTTCATAGAGGCCGCCGGTCTCCTGGGAGGAATCGACCTCTATCTGGAAGCCGTGGACGGAAACCCCTCCCTTGACCTGTTTGCAGCGGAAATAAAATCCTGAATCCCCGCTGAGGACCCGGAACTTGGCTCGCGCGGTGAAATCCTTGAATGACTTTTCGCTGAGAAGAATGCCATGTCGGCGCTCGGACTTGGGGCTCTTCCCCACGATTGCCCCTTCAACCACTTGCCAAGTTCCCCCGGGAAGGGCCTTCCACCCGGCGAGACTCTTGCCGTCAAAGAGGGGTTGCCATTCATGTTTTCCAAGGTCCTTAATGCGGATATTTCTCCAGCGGACTTCGTAGGGGCCGTCTTTCTTGTTGCCGATACCGTGAACCTGAAGACCGATGAGGCCGGAGGATGTCATTGAGTCGATGAGGTCGGCAGCGGGAACACCGTTCAACCACGTCTTGATGGAATCACCCATGGCATGTACTCGAATTTTGTTCCATGCCCCGGGCTTGAATGCTTTGCGTGCCGGTTCATTTTTTGAGAGGTCATTAAGCCATCCTCTTCGCGCTTCATCGTAGATGCCCCCGGTCCACATGCGGTTGCGTTCGGTGTCGGGATCAATTTCCACCTGGTAACCGAATACCCGGTCCTTATTTTTGACATGGCTGCGGATCTGCACTCCGGAGTTGAGCTTGGGGTCGACTTTGAATTCATACTCGAGCTCAAAATCTCCATAGTTTTTTGTCGTGCACAGGAAGGAGTTCGGGGTCTTTGGAACCGTTCGCCCGACAATGCAACCGTCCTCTGCGGAATATTTTGCCTTGCCGCCTTTCTGGCTCCAGCCATTGAGAGTTTTGCCATCAAAGAGAGCGATCCATTGAGCGTCTTCAGCTCGAAGATTTCCCGTGGCGATGATTGTGATGAGGAAGAGCAGACAGGGTTTCATCGTGGGTAGCGGGTTGGTTTGAATGAGTGTTTTATGGATGGTTAGCGTAGTGGCTTCACTCGGGTTTCCCAAGTTGCCAGCTGTTGCTTGAGTTTATGGCCATAGTTACCGGGAAGAGCAAACAGATTTTTACTTTCCCCGGGATCTTCAGTGATGTTAAAAAGCCACTCCTGAACATCTCCGCCTTCTCTCTTGCGGATATATTTGCGGGTAGCCGAGCCGTCATTGCTCAGGGTCGCCCACCAAGTGCGATCTCCCCGTTTGGCGCGCCAATACAGGTTTCTTGCAACCGGTTTCAGTTCTTTCTCGGCACAGGCCAGAAGATCAATGCCATCGAGTTTCCGGGGTGGCAATTGAGAGCCGGTAATTCTTGCAAAGGATGCGGTGAGGTCAAAAGTGGCACCGAGTTGTCGGCAGAGGGTTCCTGGTTTGATTTTTCCTGGCCACCGGGCGATGAGGGGCGCGCGGATGCCACCCTCGAATAGGCCACCCTTGAAGCCGTTCCATGGCAGGTTTCGCCCGGGTTTCATTGCCCCGTGATCCGATGCAAAGATAACCAGGGTATTTTTGCCGAGGTTCAGGGATTCAATGCTGCCAAGTATTTGTCCAACGGCATTATCGAGATCCTCAAGCATTGCCACATAGCTTTCGCGGCTTCCCGCTGTCCAATTTTCCCGGGTGAACTTCTTGTCCTTGTCTGCGGGGGTCTGGAAGGGGAAATGCGGAGTGGTGAAGGGGATGTAACAGAAGAAGGGCTGTTTTTGATTTTCCTTGATGAATTGCAGAGCTTCATCAGTGATGAGATGGGTCATGTAGCCTTTCCGTTCAACCGGTTTGTCATTCTTGAAGAGTACCGGTAATTCGGAAAGTTCCTTGTGGGTGAAGTAATCCACATTACCGCCGAGGCAGCCAAAGAACTTATCCCAGCCGTATTTCAGCGGATTAAAGTGTGGTTCATAACCGAGATGCCATTTTCCGAAGATGCCAGTGGCATACCCCGCTTTGGTGAACACCCGCGGAATGACTGCCTGTTTCACCGGTAGGCCAAGTTGTGATTGTTGGGCAAGGCGGATTGCATCATCATAACGTCCCACATTTCCGGTGCCTATTGCGCATTCCAGTCCGCCGGCAAACTGTGGATACCGGCCGGTCATAATGGCAGTGCGTGTGGGAGTGCACTCTGGGCCATTGGCATAGAAGTTGGTGAACTTCACCCCTTCGGCGGCCAGCCTGTCGATATTTGGCGTCTTGGCATCCGGGCAACCGTAACAGGCAATGTCTCCATAACCAAGATCGTCGGCGAGGATGAAGACAATGTTTGGGTTTGGCTCTAAGGCTAAGACTGTGGTCAGAGAGGAAATGAACAGCAGCAGGGCTTTTTTCATGGGATGGAATTATTTGATAGTGAATTTCCCAGGCAGTGCTTGGAATCGGGTGCCATCGGAGAAAATAACTTCTCTAGGTTCGCGACCGCTAATGTATACAACATGGGTGATTTTTCCTGACTTTGACTTGAAAGTTGCCGATAGAGGCTGGTTGCAGGTTACCTTTCGGTTTACACGACCAAGTTGCCGGAGGTTTTCGATCCAGTGGATCACATTGGCGGAAAAATTACCGGAGTCCAGATTGGGGGATTTGCCGAGGTTTTTCCAGTCATCAAGGGCGGAGTCTGCATCAGTCAGGGCACGATAACTGATCATGATACTGGGCCATCCCAGCCATTTCCCGCCGCTTGCAGCGAGGGTTTGATTATGATTGGCCTCCACAAATTCGGGGTAGCGTCCCAAATAAAGGGATCCGCCGTGTATTGGCAAAAGATTGATGCCTGTCTTGCAGTGTGGAGCGTTTGAAAACCATGTTTCATATGTGGATTTTCCTCCCCATATCATGGCCATGGAAGGAGCGGTAAAGGCTGCTGGATAATTATCTCCGGTGACATCAAACCAGTAGTCCTCAATTGCTGCCAGTTCTGAGGAATAGAGATAGATTCCAAGGTCGCGCAGGGGCTTGTTGGAAGTAAACTCACCCAGCAGGATCAACCCGGTCCAGGCGCTCATTGACTCCGATGAGGATTCCTGGTTGTTCCCGTCAGCAAAGCGGGCATGACCGGATGCCCAGCTATGTCCGGCGTAGGGGTCAAAGTTTCGAAGGAATGGGAATTTCGTGTCGTTACGGCGGCTACAGGCGACATCATCAATTAATGTGGCCAGCATTGCTTCCCATCGGTTTTCCTTGAGCCATGATGGATCGTTGCGGGCAATTTCTGCTGCGGCACGGAAAAAGTATCCGTAGTGGAAATGGTGGTCGTTGAGTTCCTTGGAGGATCCGTAGCTTGGCGGAATTCCTATGAGGGATCCCCAGTTGGAATCATAGAAGAAATGCCGATCGCCTTTGTCGCCATTGAAGGACAACCAGTCCTCGAGTTCATTCTTGATGCGTTTCTGGAATTGCGCGGTCAGTTTGGCATTGTTGCACGTTGAGGCGATGGCGCTTCCCGATGCCAGATTACCAAGAATCTTTCCACCCCAGTAGGAATCTTTTGGGGCTTTCGGGCTCTTGAGCAATTCGAGCAGGTTATTGGTGATGCCTTCAACGGAATGCGGCAGGCAGGGGAGTATTCCGGGGAAATCAAAGGTAAGTTCAAACTGCTTGCCGGCGAATAATCGCATCGGCCCGCGCACGCTATGATAGCTTAACGGCAGCAATGTGGACTGGGTGCGTCTCCACTGATGAGGATATAGGGCAGTGAGAGGGGTTGTGCTGACGCCGTCGCGGGATTTCGTGGTGATTGAGAAAGTGGCGATTGCCTTGGATCTTTCCTGGTCGTAGCGCCAATTGACGTGGGTGTCGGTGACGTGGGCATGTGCATGACGGGTGAAGAGCTTGAGCGTTGTAGTTTTTTTGTCCGGGAGCAGTGCA
The DNA here is from genome assembly GCA_024229495.1 of Verrucomicrobiaceae bacterium. Taxonomy (GTDB): domain Bacteria; phylum Verrucomicrobiota; class Verrucomicrobiia; order Verrucomicrobiales; family DEV007; genus CACIUL01. The sequence goes on from JAAESJ010000112.1 coordinate 10,623, forward strand.
ATGGAAAAGAAGCCCCCTGCGTTTTTTGAGTGCTTCCATTTCCTGGTATCGGTATCCTCCCATTTGGTCGGTGAGGGGCAGAATATTCCGTAATGATTGCCGTTTGCTGTGGTGATAGCAGTTGTGGTTGCTGACTGGAGCCAGATTTTGGGAGGCGCATTGAAGCTCAGAGCCGGCGCGCTTCCAGTGGTCTCGATGTAGACAAAGGGGGAACCGTGGCCATAAGTGCATCGTAAGTATTTGCTCCTGTTCCCGAATTGCACGGTGAGGAACCAGTCACTGTGGTTGTCAACTCTGGCATCGATGAACTTACCCGTCTCGGCAAGCCCTATGGTGAGGTCGTTACCGCTGGCGGGTATTGATGAAATGATGCCGCGATCAAAGGCATTCTTATGTGCTCCAGGATAGGATACACGCAGTCCGTTTTGTTCGCATTTTACGCCGAGCGGATGAGGGAACTGGTTTGAGGAGAAAGGTTCCCAGAGAACTGAACTCCACCAGTCGTTGGTGGGCACCGGGCCCTTTAAACCGGGAGTCCGGTAGATTGTTGGAGGTGGTGCTGTGAAGTCTCCACTAATAGCGTTGGTGTAGGAACCTTTACCGAGGGGCAATATCTCTGCTGACAGGGTAACTGCTTGCAATGCGGCAAGTGTTGCGATTAGGAAGCTTCTCATGGGTGGGGTCTCAGGGCGCCAGATAGCGCTCAAGCGAATCCATTACGGATTTTTCAAGCAAGGGGTATTTGCGCAATATCCCTTTGAGCACATCCGGGTTGAGTTCCAGCAGGAGACATTCTTCGGAAGCGGTTACTGATGCCATTCGGCGGCCACTGCTCAGTGGAGAAATTTCGCCGAAAAGTTGGCCTGTCGAGATATTTCCAAGGTAACGTTGTTCACCGGCATTGCTGACGAAAACCGTCGCTGACCCGGAAGCGAGCAGATACAGGGCGGCATCGTCATCGCCTTCACGGATTATCCATGTCCCTGCTGCTGCTCTTTTTTCTGTAAAGGCGGCACTGAGTTGTGTGATGGCCTCTGCCGGTGCACCGGTAAAGGCACTGGAATTGCGTATCCAGCTGCTGATTGTTTCCTTGTCCATCAATCATGTATTGTCGGTAAATAAATGGAGAGTTACCAGAAGTTCTTTTTTAAGGGGCATATTTATCGTGCAGGAGGCACGGAAAGCAGCAGGGTAAAAACGAAACCCGGAATGGTAATGGCTGGCCCGCTACCGTTGAGCGTGCTGCGCGGCGGCAAAACGGAAATTTTATCCTACCAATTCGTGGATGGGTTTAATGCCCTGATCAACAAGGTAGTTGGGCCTGCCGCTGGAATCACGAACCGTTGTATTGTTTAGATCGATTCCGATGTTGTGATAGAGGGTGGCGAAGACTTCCTGGAATTTCACCGGTCGCTCGGCAGGTTCCTCGCCGCGGTTATTGGTGGCACCAATGACCTGTCCAGTTGTCATGCCTCCTCCGGCCAGTAGGCAGAAGTTTGCCTTGGGCCAGTGGTCGCGGCTGTTCTTGGCGTTAATTTTCGGAGTTCTCCCGAATTCGCCCCACATCACGATGGAAACATCATCCAGCATGCCACGCTCATGTAGGTCGGTAATCAGTGCGCTGAGCCCTTGGTCAAGGAGAGGGAATTCTTCGCGTGAACGGGGAAAGTTCATGCCGTCGCCACCGTGCCAGTCCCAGCGACTGTAGTTCAGGGAGATGACTCTTGCCCCTGCCTCGACAAGGCGCCGGGCGATCAGGAAGTTGCGGATCATTTTTGGTGCCCCGTCACGCTGGTAGGCAGGGTCGTTGACTCCGTAACGCTCAGCCACCTTGGGATCCTCCTTTGAGATGTCGAGGGCGTCGGCCAGGCCACTGTCGGAAAGGATTTCAAGTGCCTGACGGGTGTAGGAATCGAGCCCGTCCATCTGACCGGTCGCGTCCACGTCACGGCGCATACGGTCTATTGAGCTTCGCAGGGCTTCGCGATCCAGCATGCGTTCGAGCGACATGCCCTGTAGCGTCATGCTTTTAGCCCGGGCGTTGGGATCTTTTGCGACCATCCCCATTGGAGTGTGCTCACGTCCGATGAATCCTGACGTGCCGGCTTCACCCCAGGTGCGGTTGCCGGTGGGATACATCAGCGAGAGGTTGGCCGGGATTCCCGGGTTGGCTCCTTGGACCTTTGAAACCCATGACCCAAACGAGGGCCATCCACCTGCAGGGGCTTGACTGTTCTTCTTGTGACCGGTCATGCACTGGTAACAGTCGTGACCGCCATCGGAATCACAAAGAGAGCGCACGATGGCAAACTTGTCTGCGATCCTTGCAAGTCTTGGAAATAATTCACAAATCTCCATACCTGGGACATTGGTGGGAATAGGCCGGAATTCCCCGCGGATTTCTGACGGGGCATCCGGCTTAAGGTCGAACATGTCAAGGTGGGACGGGCCGCCGGGGAGGTAGATGTTGATGATCGCCTTGTGGGAAGAGCCGGTTTTGGCTTTCGCCTCCAGGGATAGCAGTTGGCTGAGAGATAAGCCACCGGCAGCCATGCCCCCGACTTTCAGAAAATCACGACGGGAATAACCATCGCAATGCATTGGAGACCGGTCAGTTTTTCCCAGAAGCTCAAGCATGATCCTGTTCAGCAGCAATAGTTACTGCATGATGATTAATAATTACGCTTTTTCACCTTTTTCGCAACGAGAGTTATGCGGGAATTCTACATGCGCTCAGGCGGAGAAATTCCAAGAAGGTTAAGGCCATGCCTGAGGACTCTCGAGGTGGTATCGCAGAGAGCGATTCTTGTGCTTCGAGCGGGTTCCTCGGCATTCAGCACCGGGCATTGCTCGTAAAAGGAATGGAACCCCTGTGCGAGTTCATAGAGATATGAGGCTAAAAGGTTCGGGCGGTGATCACAAAGAATCTGGGGAAGAATCTCCCCGTATTGGCAAAGTTTGATGGCGATGCTCCTTTCCGCTGCCTCGCTAATGGAAAGAGAGTCGGCAGGGTATTCCAGATTGCCTTCCAGCTTACGAAAGATTGAGCGTGTCCTGACGTACGCGTTGATCATGTAGGGAGCGGTATTTCCCTGCAAGGCGAGCATTTTTTCCCATGAAAAGATATAATCGCTGGATCGTGCCTGCGAGAGTTCGGCATATTTAACCGCCCCTACGCCGATTTTTTCAGCGATGTCCGCCCTCTCATCCTCCGGAAGCTCACTGCTTTTCTCATCAACAATTTTACGCGCGCGATCAACGGCCTCGTCCAGCACATTACCGAGGGCGGGAACAGTGCCTTCACGCGTCTTAAAGGGCTTCCTGTCATCGCCAAGGATTTTTCCAAAAGCAATGTGCCTCAGGCAGGTGTTGATGCCCCGACGGCGTGCCACTTCAAATAACTGCCGGAAGTGAAGGGATTGGCGGTCGTCAACCACGTAGAGGATTTCGTCCGCTTTCTGATCATTCACCCGGTAATCGATGGTTGCGATGTCGGTTGTCGCGTAATTAAATCCACCATCTTTTTTCCGGATCATACAGGGAATCGGTCGCCACTCGCCATCTCGCTGCACAAGGAGCGGGTCTTCTTTCGGGTCAAGATCGTTACTGGAGAAAATGCAGATAGCCCCATCGCTTTCCTGTGCAATGCCTTCGGCCAGCAGACGTTCAACCAGTGGTGCGAGGTGTTGATCATAAAATGATTCCCCGAGAGTGGTGTCGAAGTGAATGTCCAGGCGCTTGTAGATTTCCTGGGCCCCGGACAAGGTTATTTCGATGAATTGCTTCCAGAGGGCGAGGTTTTCCGGATCCCCTGACTGGAGTTTAACGGTTTCCTTAAGGCACTGCTCGGCGATTTCAGGATCAGATTCTGATTGCTGCTTCACCAGTTGATAGAGGCGCAGCAGCTCGCTGATGGGATTGGCGGTGAAATCATTTTCATTGAGGTGGTTTTTCCAACCGTATAACACCTGCCCCATGGGGGTTCCCCAGTCTCCAATGTGGTTGTCGGCAATGACCTCATGGCCGAGGAATCTTGCTGTTCTGGCAATGCAATCGCCAATAATCGTACTGCGTATATGGCCAATGTGCATAGGCTTGGCTACGTTTGGTGACGAGAAATCGATCAGCAGGCGTTTGGTGGAGTTTTCCAAGGCAACGCCGAGGCGTTCATCGCCTGTCAGGCTGTATATGCGTGAGGCAAGGATGTCGTTGGTGATGCGGAAATTGATAAACCCCGGTCCTGCGATTTCCGGTGTATCGCATAGCCCGGAAACATCAAAATTCTCAATAATTTGTGAGGCAAGTTCCCTTGGGTTGGTCCTTAGCGTTTTTGCCAGGGTCATTGCCACATTGGTCTGATAGTCTCCGAAGCGTGTATCCGTTGCGGCAGTGACAACAGGAATGAATTCTTCCTGTATGTTTCCGTGTCCTATTGGCCCCAGTGCATCGATCAGCCTTTGGGTGAGTTGCTCTGAGAATGTAACCATGCCTTCAATCATTCTGTGGGGAAGCGGATGTATGGGGGCGGAGGGGAGAATTAGCCGTTGACGGCATGCTTTTTGAAAACGGCGAGGATGTCGTCGCGGGTTTCTGCCAGCGCCAGTTCCTTGCGGATATCGCTACGCGTGAAGAGCTTTGCAATGGCTGCCAGAGTTTGGAGATGCTGATGGTAGTCCTTTTGCGGCACGATAAAAAGAACAATGAAGTGCACCGGATTGTTGTCGACGGCTTCAAATTCAACTCCCTTTTTTGAGCGCCCGAAGATCACAGCCATTTCATCAATGTCTTCGGAGAACGCATGAGGGATGGCAACGCCTGAACCGATCCCGGTGCTGATTTTCTCCTCACGCTGAGTGAGGTTGGCATAGGTGTTCTCTTTGATTGCCTCAGGCAGAGAGATGTGTTGAACCTGTTCCAGGTAGTCAAACAACAATCCAACGAGTTCACTGATAACCTCCAGGTGATCAGTGGACTGCAATTCTGGAACGATTTGTTCCGGGTTAAGGCTCGCCAGGTTCATCTCATTGCTTCGAGAGTTGGCGGGGGTTTACTTGCCTTGAATGTTAGTCCTCAAATTCTGGCTTACAAGTTTAAACCGTTCCCCTGTCAGGGAAAAGCAAACGGGCATGAAGGCGTGCGATGTTTAGCGGACGACCCCGAACTCCACGCGTCTGTTACGGCCGGAACTCGGATTTGAAGGGTCCGCTGGCATTTCTTCACCAAAACTGACTGTTTGAACCTTCGTGATATTTACTCCCCGGTTAATGAGCGCTGAACGGACGGCCAGTGCGCGTCTGTCACCAAGACCACGATTATATTCCTCGGTGCCTACATTATCGGTGAACCCTGCCAGGATCAGTTCTTTTCCCTGACTGCGCGCGTAGGCTGCGATTTCCTGGATTTTTCCCGCCTCCGAGGGGCTGACCTCAAAGCGGTCGAATTGAAAGTAGATTGGAGGGAACTCTCCCTTGCTCGCGTTGTTGAAGGAAGCGCCTGCCTGCCTGCTTGGCATGGCGATATTGGAGCCACTGCCATAGCGGTTATAGGCCGCCGCACCGCCGGGACCAAAATTGTTGCCGTAACTTGCTGCTGCTGCAGTATTGGGATCGCCCTTCTTTCCCTTGTTTTTACAGGAAAAAGTCGTGGTGCAGATCAGGGCGGCAAAGAAGGTAATGGCAAGTTTTCTTAATTTCATAGGGCACTCCGTGTGGAAAATGTAGTAATTCTAGAAATATTAATAGTCAAGAGATATTAAGGAATCGTTGGCATTGTGAATGTAGGATTTTGCTTCATTTACCCGCATTTTTCTACCTTCTGGGGGTGTAAGGTGTGGCAGGGATGGCTTAATCCGTTCAATGAGGCGATGGAAAATGGCTTTCGGGCACTCAACTAGTGCGGCTGTGCAATGGCTCAGACTTGATTTTGTGTGCCTTAGGGACGAATACCATGTGGTCTGCAAGTCAGCCGAGGGTGATGAATTTTCTACACAAGAACAGCGATTTGTGGATTTGGCGCTTTATGCATGTAGCCAGTTGGCTTGCCGGAGCCCTCTACCTGTCTGCGCCCTTTAACCTTTTCTGGAAACTGGGTAATGGCAGCCTGGGTTACAATTTGCTCATCACCCTTGGGCTTTCCCTGATCGGGATAGTGGGTTCTGTGTCCTTTACCCGGAGGATCCGGAAATTCGTGATTACTCTTGATGTCCCGCTGCGGGGGAGGTTGACCATGGCGGTATGCGCCCTTCATGGGCTTGCCTTTTTAGGCAACCTCGGAGCGTTGTTTTTTTCCTTGTCGTCATGGGTTGCCTTGGCAGGTGCGCTTACAGCCGTTCTGTTGATGATTTTCTTTGTGCTCGCTTTGGCAGGTTCAAAGAGCAACTCGTCAGGCTCCAGTCTATCCTGGCGCAGGTGGATGGTGCGCAGGTGGCATTTTAATGGAGCTTTCTGGTTATGTATTTTTGTCCTTTTGGCGACCCGCGATATCTATGCGGTTTGGTCAGTAGAGGGGCCGAATCATTTTGAGCAGTTAAGTGCGGCGCTTGGAAGAATAGCGACCCAGGCCGTCTTTACCCTGGGATTAATGATCATGTATCAGGTGATATGCAGCCTTACCCCGGGATATTTCCGGATAGCAGTCACGAGTTTATTTTCTCTGTTGCCTTGCCTGATCGTAGCTGACTTCCTCATGCGTGAATTTTGGAATCAATCGCTTCTGGCTGTAGTTAACTTTTTTACCTCGACCGGCGCATTTGATTTCGACAAGGAGATTGCGGCAGCCGGGTTGAACTGGACGATCGGCCAGGTTTTACTAACCTCGGTCTTCGTGGTAATTGCGTGTGGGGCAGTTTATGGAATCTCTGCGAAAATTTCCAAGGCTACCGGAATGCGCATTGCCAATCGCGGTGTGTTTATTATCATGGTTGCCTGTTGGTTGGTTGCCGTGACAGAGAGCGCCCTGAGTCATGTTACCAAGCGCACCGAATCCTGGAGAAGGCACCACAAGGCCTTTGATGCCCACCTTGGCCTTTTTGCTCCACCTGCCGGGTTTGAGAAACTGGAAGTGGTTTTTCGGGAACCGGCTTCTGAGGATGATCGTGATCGCCTGCTCTCAGAGGTGAAGGACACGCCCCAACTTCGTAAACCCGATATCTATGTGTTTATGGTTGAGAGCTGGCGCTCGGACTCCATTACACCAGAGGTGGCACCGTTCCTGAGTCGTTTTGATGCCGAGGAGGCACAGGAGTTGGGAAGAACCTTTGCGGGCTCAAACTGTACTCCTCTTTCGTGGTTCTCATTTTTACACAGCAGATTGGCAATCCATTGGTCAGAGGCGCTCAATGCCGGTGAGGATCACGCGGGTGCTTACCCTGTGCGTATTCTTGATAAGCTCGGTTATGAGATCCACGTCCGGGCGGTTTGTGACCTCGGTTACAAGAGTTTGGGGCCCTTGAATTTCGGTGCAGGAAACCGGCTTGCCGATTTTTTCGTCGATGATTCAGAGCGTGTTGAACCGATGACCATTCCTGAGCGGGAAAAGCTCTTAATGAATGACCTTCGTCATTATCTGGGCAGTGACCCGAAGGATCCGCAGTTCCACTTCGTGGCACTTGACTCTCCTCATTACAATTATTACTGGCCCTCTGATTTTGATGCGCTGCACCCGAATTGTGCGGGAAATATTCCCACTAACCTGCGTCCCAACAGGAACGTCGTCGACGGGGTCGTCCGCCGTTATCAGAACGCAGTCCATTGGGTTGACTATGCCATTGAGGAATTCGTTGATTTTCTCAAGTTAAAGGGGCGGTATGATAATGCCTTGATTGTCCTTACCGGCGATCACGGCGAGGAGTTCCAGGAGGAAGGAAGCTGGTTTCATTGTTCGTCATTAAATCGTTTCCAGACAGAGGTTCCGATCATTATCAAGTGGCCACAATGGGCGGGTCAATTACCGGCTCAAAACAACGTCAGTCATTACGATGTCATGCCAAGCATCCTCGAGCTGATCGGTCTTGAGCCCAGGTTTTACGAGTCGCTTTCCGGTCAATCGCTCCTGCGTTACCGCGACCATCCGCGTGAGGCGGTGATTTCAACAGTGCATCGTGGTGAAACGGGTATCGGGCTCTGTATGGTGCGGGGCGAGCGCAAGGTGAAGTTCTCCTTTCCGGGGCCGTGGAGCACGAGGGTGCCTGACAAGCTTTATGTCTCCGAGTATACCGACCTGATGGACCAGCCGTTGGATTTTCGTCCCGAGATCGGTAAACGCACCCATGTGGAATATATCCGGGAACAGTTTCCGGGATCAAGCGTGAGGTTTTTTGATCGCTTTGAGAGGAATTAATCTGAGGACCGTCTACCGGTTCCGCACCGCCTAGTCGGTGATGGAAATTTTTATCTCATCGGAGTTGGCTTTCAGTTCCGGTGCATACATGGCTTCGCCACGGGTGGGGAGTGCACTGAATGTCCCCGGAGTTTCCGCGCGCATACGGTAACTTAAGCTGTGCTTGCCCCGGGCCAGTGCGCGGACGAAGAAGGTGACCTTCTGGTCTCGTAACTCCATGTAGGCTCCCATGCCGTTGTTTGAATAGCCGCTGCGTAACTCAACCGGCTCAAACCCTGCCGCCTTCATGTCCTCGAACATCAGGTATTCATAGTCATTCTTGCTCTCGATAATGAGCTCGATCTCGACCAGGTCGCCGCTTTTCAGTTGGTCGCCGCTGGCAAGCAGTTCACGCTTGAACTTCTCCACCTTCTGGTCGAGCGCCTGCCCGCGGGCTCCCACGTTCTTGATGGTTTTCTCCTCGGGGGAGAGCTTGTAGTAGTTGCGCTCAACCTTTACTTCAAGGCCGGCTTTGGTAATGAAGTCCTCGAGGGTGAAATTGGTCAGGTAGGCATTGAAGTAGAGCGGTCCCTTGCCTTTCTTGCGGAACTCGACGGTGTGCTCGCCGGTGTCGATGGCATCGCCGAGCAATACCAGCTTGTTGTCAAAGCTGAAGAGGTTTTTCTTGTTGATCTCGACTTCCTTGACCTTCTTGCCGTCGAGCAGGATCTCGACAGTCATGTCGGGCTCATCCTCGCCGCTGGCACGGATATAGTCAGCGATGGCCTCGATACAGATGGCCGTGTCGCGTGTGTTGCTCCAGTAAGTGGCATGCTTGCGGTTGTTGATGAGGTATTTCACCAGCCCGCTGGCCTGCTTGCTTTTCGGTTTTGCCACGCAAAGCAGCTTCAGGTAGTAGGCCTGGGCCTCAAACTCGCTGCCATACCAATACCACCAGTAGCCCTTGTTTCCCAGGTCCAGGTAGGCGGTCTGGTTCTCATCATCGGTGACAAGGAATTGCTCAATGTTACGTATCAGCATGTCGCGCTCCTTGATCTTGCCGGTCTTGTGCATGGCGAGGCCCAGCATTGCCTTGGAATAAACGGCGAGTTGGTTGCGGTCGCGGTAAAGCAAGTCGCGCATCTTCCCATCCACCTTGTCGGCATCACAGAGCACCATGAAGATGAAAGCATCGAGGTTGTCGGCATGTTTTTTCCCGGGCTTCTTTTTCTTTGCCCAGTTATTGATGCGGGTTACCTGCTCATCCTGATAGCGCTTGAGCCACTGGATGCCCTTCTCAAGGACGCCGGGGACGATGGCAACATCGTTTTGTATGGCCAGTTGCAGACCATGAACGACTACCGCGGTGGTGTGTGCGTAGGAGCGTCCGCCACGGGCATGGAACCATCCCCATCCGCCGTCAGCGTTCTGCATGGCGGTGAGGCGTTCAACACCCGCCTTGACCATCTTGTCGACTTCATTGTCCTTGAAGACGGGGTTGGTCTCCAGACGTTGCCATTGTTTTGCGCGTTCCTTGTCCTTCCCAATTTCCTGGGCGTTGAGGTTGGTACGTTTTTTCCTGACGGCCTTCAGGTCAATTCCCATGTCGATCAGGATTTTCTGGGTGATGACGCTTGGAACGAAGCGGTTGAGGGTCTGTTCAGTGCACCCATAGGGGTAGGAGGCAAGGTAGGGCAGGGCGTCAACCATTGCGGTGGCAAGGCTTGGTGAGTAGCGCACCTCGAGGCGGGTCTGGTCCTCGCGCCGCTCGGCGGGGACGTTAAGCTTGAGAGAGGCGGTTTCATCCTCTGGTCGCAGGGCGCCACTGAATGACTCGGTCTTGAGCATGCCGTGGACGAGTACCGGGAAGCTCATCTGCATGGCGTCGGATTCCTCATCGGTAATCGCCTTCATGGTGATGCTGCTTTCTCCCTCCGCCACTGCCTTGACCCTCCAGTCGATGCGTTTTTCCCCACCCGCCGGGATGCTGATCAACTGGTTCAACGGTGATTGCTTGAGGGCTTCCAGTGTTCCACCCTCAAGCTCGAGAACGGTGCGCACCTGCTTGGCCTCTTCCAGGTAATTGTGAACGTTGGCGCTGAGGGTGACCTCGTCTTTCTCGACAAAGAAGCGGGGTGACTGCAGACGGATAATGAGATCCTTGCTGGTGATTACCTCGGCTTCGCCCTGCCCGACTTTCGTGCCATGCCCCATGCCCCAGGTCCTGATTTTCCAGGTGGTGAGGTTTTCCGGCATATCGAGCTTGAT
>JAAESJ010000113.1 GCA_024229495.1 Verrucomicrobiaceae bacterium
AGCACACACAGGGAGGGGATAAAAAGAACCGACTGGACCTCGCGCACATAGAGCGAGGGACCCTTGCAGAGGCAAGTGACACCATGGTGCGAAGCAGGGCTGCCTCATCATTGTCAATCTCGTGGTGGCCTTCGCACTTGGGATGGCACCCTGGCCCAAGGCCAGCACACACAGGGAGGGGATAAAAAGAACCGACTGGACCTCGCGCACATAGAGCGAGGGACCCTTGCAGAGGCAAGTGGCACCATGGTGCGAAGCAGGGCTGCCTCATCATTGTCAATCTCGTGGTGGCCTTCGCACTTGAGATGGCACCCTGGCCCAAGGCCAGCACACACAGGGAGGTGATAAAAGGAACCGACATTGCGCACATCGAGCGAGGGACCCTTGCAGAGGCAAGCGACACCATGGTGCGAAGCAGGGCTGCCTCATCATTGTCAATCTCGTGGCGGCCTTCGCACTTGGGATGGCAGTTGCGCCATGCGATGCGAAGGAAGTGGCAGGGAGGACCCTGGTCCAAGGCCAGCGCACACAGGGAGGGGATACAAAAGAACAGACTGGACCTTGCGCACATAGAGCGAGGGACCCTTGCAGAGGCA
>JAAESJ010000114.1 GCA_024229495.1 Verrucomicrobiaceae bacterium
GCATCTGCCACACGCCTTTAACTACTGTACCGGCGGGGATGTCCTTGGGCGTGAAGCGCTTTGCTACAGTCATTCCACAGTACACCGCTCCTGTTTCAGAGCTGTGGAAATACCATCCGTTCCAGCGCACGTCGTCGTGGTGAGTTCCCATCCTACCCGACCACCTGGCTCCGTTGCGACCAGCAGCGCCACCACCCAGAACATCAGGTCGCCACCACCATGATACCGTAAAAGCATCCGTGTTGGGGCATTCAGCGTTCGCTATGAGACCAGGCCCACTGATCTTGGGATACGGTATAAGTACGGGATCGCCCAAGGTCACGGCTTGTCCGATCCGACCGACTTCCCAGGTCGGTGGACCTTTGATGTCTGTGTGGACAGCCCAAGCGTGGTTTTTGCCAACAGAATCCTTGTAGTTTCCATCGAACTTCCAATGGTTCACAAGGCCCTCCTCCGCAACAACAGTTGTCACTAATAGCGTTAAGAAGATTGGCCTCAGGACAATTAAAAATCGCATTATAATCCTCATAGCAAAACCCTAACACCCCACAACAATCCGACCAAACACAATAAAAGGTTGAATTCCCAAATTAATTCTGTGCAACCTATTGATTGTTAATTGTATATGGATCATATAAAACAGCTTATCCCGGAAATGACCATTCTATGAAAAGGACACTCGTGACGACAATACTAGCCGCATCCCTGTCATGGCTTCTCACATCTGCTGCAACTGCGGATATCTTCGGCTTCGAGGCGGAATCGGGAAGCACACCCGATGGGGTTGGTTACCGGGTGCAAAGTGATCCCGAAGCATTAGGGAGACAGTATATCGATACCGACCGTCGGGACGCGAAAGCTCCCTTCGGCGACCAAGCCGTATTCCGCAATTACTCCCTGTCTCTGCCAGCGGGCACCTACGATCTCTGGGGACGAATCTACTGTCCGGTGTTTTTTTCCTACGACCCTGAGATTAGTGACGATCCGGACTCCAACGACGCATTGTTTGCATACGAGAACGACAGCTTTTTTGTCGCTTCGACCCTAGGTGGCGATCCGGCCGTGGATCTGGACCGGGGAAATGGTTTCGCAAGCACTGGCCGGTTCGACGGATCGGGCAATCCCCCAAGAGCCAATGTCCA
>JAAESJ010000115.1 GCA_024229495.1 Verrucomicrobiaceae bacterium
ACCCGGTTTACGCGATTTCTTGTTAGTCCGACCTGTTCTCCAACACGCGCCGCTCTCATGTCGGGGCGCCATCCGATGAAGAATGGGATAACCCACACGATTCTGGAGCGTGAGCGCATGGCGCTAAGCACCGTTACTCTCCCCCAGGTCCTGGCCAAGGCGGGATATGTATCGGGAATTTTCGGGAAGTGGCACTTGGGGGATGAGGAGCCTTATCAGCCCCACCGCCGAGGGTTTGATGAGGCTTTTATTCATGGTGCAGGAGGGATCGGGCAGGCTTATAAATGTTCCTGTGCGGATGCGCCTGGCAATAAATATTTCAATCCTGCAATACGACATAATGGTTCCTTTGTAAGGACCGAGGGTTATTGCACGAACCTGTTCTTTACTGCTGCGCTTGGCTGGATCAATCAGGTTAAGGACAAAGGTAAGCCTTTTTTTGCGTATGTTACCACTAACGCGCCTCATGGGCCCTTCATTGCTCCTCCTTCTAATACCAAGAGGTTTACCGACTTGGGGTTCTCTTCCAAGGTTGCCGGTTTCTACGGCATGATCGAGAACATTGACGAAAATATGGGGCGGTTGATGGCAAAAATTGATGAATGGAACCTCGCTAAGGATACGCTCCTGATTTTCATGTCCGATAATGGCATGACGGGAGGAGGTTCTGGGCGAGGGAAAGTCGGGAGGGCCAAGGATGGTAGTGTGATGAATGCCTATAATGCCGGTATGAAGGGGCAGAAAGGGTCGCCTGATGAAGGCGGTGTCCGGGTTCCCTTCTTTGTGCGCTGGCCGGGGAAGCTTAAGGCAGGAAGAGATGTAAACATCCTTTCAGCCCACATTGACCTTCTGCCAACCTTGGCTGAGCTTGCCGGGGTTAAGCAGTTGCCGGACAATCAGGTGGAAGGACGGAGCTTGGTTCCACTTCTCAACAATGAGGAGGCAAAATGGAAAGACCGTCATCTGTTTACCCAGATTGCCCGATGGAAAACCGGGTCAGAGCCCAATGAGCACATGTGGAAGAAGTTTGCTGTGCGTAACCAGCGCTATCGTCTGGTCGGAGGGAGTCTTTACGACATGGAAAAAGATCCCTCGCAGACAGTGGATATTGCGAACCAACGCCCGGGAATCGTGAAGTCGATGCGGGCTGCGTATGAAAAATTCTGGAAGGAGACACGTCCTCTTATGGTCAATGAAAAGGCACCCATGTCACCTACGCGTCCCTTTCATGTGTTGTTTAACAAGCAGAATGCCGCAGGAGGGATTCCCAAATGGGAGGTCCCTCCCTTGTAGGGGCCCCTCGTGGCCATTAATGCAATGAGTTAGGGCCACGTTGAGCCAGATGCGGTAAATGGGCAGAGAATAATTGCTTTCATGGAGGTGCATCTCCAGCATGTATTTCCTGTTTGTTGTGTAGCTTCCAGTGATGATGATGAGAAAGAGTGTTGCTGTCCTGATAGTGTTGCTGTTTTTCCCGGGGTGTCAGAAGCGTCAGGAAGAGAGGACGTCACATCAAGATTCCCCTCCGAAAAATGAATTGGTATCGTTGCAGGTTCGGAGAATGGAGCGCCCTGACAGGATCAATTCCAGGATGTTGCAGGGTGTTCAAAAGAAGGCGCAGGGTGAGGAGGTCAAGGATGTCCGGGGAGAATGGCAGAGTGAGCGCTTAAGTATTGCGGTGCTGGCGGATTTAAAGAATATCTTTGATACAGATGCTGGAAGTCCAAGGGGATTTCCAGGGCTTTTCCGAGCAACGGTGGCGCTCCCTGATGACTTGCGGATGGTTAGTGAGTCGTCTTCAGGCGTCACTGAATGGCGTTCAATTGGGAGTTCTCAATGGATAGGGGGGAAGAGGTTCTCCGAGTCGGTGAAGTTGTTGCTACAGAGATTTCCTTCCCGAAGTGACATCAAGCTGACCAGTATCAGTGTGGCCACCGATAGAGTGGAGGTGGTTTTAATTGTTGAGCATGCCGGAGAGGGTATGCAGGCGAATGTGCAGTGGAGGGGGGTCTGGGGGATTAAGTCAGGAGATCAGCTGGAGTTGCTTGAGTTGAAAATGGAGGATTACGTTGAGACCCGATCCAAGTCGCCTGTTTTTTTTACCGAGGTAACTGAACAGGTTATTGGGGGGACTCCGCATTTTGATTCACAGGTGAAGGGGGGGATTTCTCATTGGGCCGGAAACGTTACACGCTTTGGAGACATGGCCTTAACAGGGCATCATGGGATAGCGGTGGGAGATATTGATGGAGACGGCCGCGAGGATCTTTTTGTGTGTGACGGAGGAAGTCTGCCGAATCGTTTATACAGGCAACTTCCGGATGGGAGCGCCGAGGATGTTTCTCGTTACTGCGGTCTTGATTGGCTCGAGGACTCTCGTGCCGGGCTCCTGATTGATATTGATAATGATGGGGACCAGGATCTTGTCGTTGCCACCATAGCGATGGTTGTCTTTGCGGAGAATGATGGCGCCGGCAGGTTTGCAATCAAAGGAGGATTTCCGCGTGCACAGTATCCCTTTTCCTTGTGCGCAGCCGATTACGACCTTGATGGTGACCTTGATATCTATGTATGCGTATATGGAGAGGGGGATGCCAATTCGAATGGAAGAGGTTTTGCAGCTCGTGCTCCGGTGCCGTTCGAGGATGCACGGAATGGTGGCCGGAACGTGTTGCTGGAGAACCTGGGAGGGTTTGCTTTCGCAGATGTGACTGATGAGGTTGGCATGGGGAAGAATAACGATCGCTGGAGTTTTGCCGCCAGTTGGGAGGATTATGACCTTGATGGTGATGTTGACCTTTATGTTGCCAATGACTTTGGTCGTAATTGTCTCTACAGGAATGAAGGCGGTAAATTCGATGAGGTTGGAGAGTCGCTTGGAGTGGAGGACATTGCTGCGGGGATGTCAGTATCATGGGGGGATTTTAATCGTGATGGTTACTTTGACCTTTACGTGGGGAATATGTTTTCGGCTGCGGGGCGCAGGGTATCGAAGCAGGGGCATTTTGCATCGGGAAGGAGCCGTGATTCAATTGCAGGGTTGCAACGCATGGCCAGGGGGAACTCATTGTTCTCGGGGGGGAGCGGGAATTTCAAGGAAGTGCCTGATGCGGCAGGAAGCGCTATTGCGCGCTGGGCCTGGAGTTCAGGGTTTGTGGACATCGACAATGACGGGTGGGAAGACTTGGTGGTTGCTAACGGTTACCTGACGGGGTGGACTTTGAAGGATGACCTGTGAAGTGTCTTCTGGCGTCAGGTCGTGTCGCCAAGTCCGCCGAAAGTGGAAGAGGGCAAGCAAATGGCCCGTTATACGGATGCATGGGCCAACCTGATTAAAGAGGTAAGGAATGGCGCTTCATGGAGTGGCGGAGAGCGCAATTGCTGTTTTCTGAATGTTGCTGGAACGCGCTTTGTCGATGTGTCTTCCTTGAGCGGTATTAATTTCAATGACGATGGGCGAGCGATAGCAATATGTGACTGGGATCGTGACGGCGATCAGGATATGTGGTTGCGTAATCGCAGTGCTCCACGCATCAGGCTGATGCGGAATAACTCTTCAGGATCACGATCAGTGTCCATTCGTCTTCAGGGGGTGAAGAGTAACCGTGATGGGATAGGAGCTGTGGTGAAGTTGCAGGGGCAGGTGTCGCCTATGATACGCTCGGTGCGGGCGGGGGAAATGTTCCTTTCCCAGTCGAGCAAGTGGTTGCATTTCGGGATTGGAGAGATCGAATCTGTTGGGGACTTTACTGTCTATTGGCCGGGGGGAGATGTTGAGCGCTTCCATGGAGCCAAGGCTGGTGGGCGTTACCTGCTAAGACAGGGAGAAGGTGTTGCCCGCATTGTCCTGCGAGCTGATCCGTCAGAAGGATCAGGAAAGGGAAATTCCGTTGTCCAACAGAAACGGCAAAGCGTAGGCGTTGTCATGCCGGTTGCCGTGCCCTTTCCCAGGTTGCCTTTTCGTGATCCGGCGGCGAAAGCTCGAATGCTAACCGGCAATGGTAAGGTGACTTTGTTGATGATTTGGGACAGTTCTTCAACAGACTCCCTTCTGAGTCTGAGTAATCTTGAGAAGGCTCGCGAGAGGATGGGGGGCGCAGGGATTAGGGTGTTGGCGCTTGCTTCAAACGGGGTCGAGGATGCTGGAGGAGCTTATGAGGAAATAGAAAATTGCGGATTTGGATGGGAGTGGGGATTTATTCGGAAGGATTCACTGGAGACATTGTTCCGATGGCAGAGAGCATTGTTTGACAGGTATCCGGATCATGACCTTCCTCTTGCTTTATTACTCAATGTAAATGAGCAATGCGTGGCAATCTACCGTGGGGTAATCATGGCTGATGAGATTCTTGATGATGCGCGGGAGTTGATTGGCATTGATCCGCTGGCCCGATGGCATCTTGCTCCTCCCATCCACGGAACGTGGTTCACCAATCCGGTCAGTGATGGCTATGTCAGGCGTATTGTTGAGCGATCTCTTGGAGAAGAGCGGTGAGAGCAGCGGTTGTTCGCTGAACTTCCTATAGAGTGACAAGGATACGAAGAAAGGTGTCACCATGAGTAGAAATGGGGGTTGGCATACGGCGGGTGAGTGTTGCTGTATCATCGGGATTGACGGTTTCCGACACTGTGATTAATGCCTCTTGGGTTGCCCAGCTTCTTAGGTCAGAGCTACTTTGTACGTCGATGCGCATGTCATCTGCGTTCAAGTTTACTTGATAAGTGATCGTCAGGTAACGGTGACCGTCCAGAGTCATGGAGGAAGTCGATGGCATAGGCGAGGAGTCGCCAGTGCGCGGATTTGTTCCGAAACTGTATTCTACCAGGTTTAGGATTCCGTCTCCATCAGGATCACCGAGGTCGTCATCGATATTGTTTGCATTCTTCCATGCAAGAAAACCGGTTGTGATGATGTCATCAGGATAGCCGGGGGCTCCCCCTGGGAGTAAATGTGCGCCCCAATTGCCCGCTTGTTCCGGATCCTGACCCACGGCTACAAGGGAATGTCCGTTGCCGTCTGCCAAGGTGGACCAGGGCAGTTGGTCATTGTAGGTGAAGTTCAGGATGGTCCCGGATGTTTTACTGAATACCGACAAGGTTTCCCCATCGTTACTCAGGCGGCCGCTGTATTCGCCGGCGATGTTCCTGTCATTACGTGATCCGTAACGTGCGATGAATGCCTCAAGGTTACGCACGACAACCAATCGTTTCCCGGGATTGAGAATGGTGTTCTGCGGAAAGGTGAAATTGATTCCTTCGGAAAATGACACATGAGTGAGGTCGACAGGGTTGGTGGCGGTATTGAGAAACTCAACAAATTCATAATCATCACGATCAGAGGACGTGGAGATTTCCTCAGGGGATGAGGGCTCAGATGGATGATAATGCAGTTCGGAGATAATAAGGTTAGATGATGTTGCCGGAACGGATCCGACTGAGAAGAAGGCTTCGGTGATGGCACTCCATTGCTGGGTCGAATTGTTGTAAGAGCGGGCGCGCAACAGGCCAGGTTGAGTGATGGTTACCGGTTTGGTGATTCTGTCGCCATTGCTGACGTCAACCTCGCCGCGAAGGATTAGATCAAAGCTGATGTCGGAACTGGCCGGTGAGGAATTATGTATTTCAACAGCAATCGAGTTGAGCCCATCCGCAAACCTTGAACTGGGAACCTGGAAATCAAAATAGGTTCTTTCGTTTGGGGTTGCCCTGCTGGCAAAGGTATCGAAGGCTGCATTGATTGGCATATTGGAGGTGCGCAGGACCTCGACCCCGTTGGCGTAAACTGCAGCCCCATCATCGTATTTGAGTTTTATATTGAAATACGAGTATGAACTTGGATCCGGGAGATCGACGGTGGTTCGAAAATAAGTGGTGGCGTTCCTCTGGGTTCCTGCTGTCTCGGGATCAGTATCTATGAACCCGACGCGCGTAGCCTCATCGCCCTCTGCGTAGCCAAGTTCTGACGGGCCGGAGGCCCAGCTTGAATCTTCGAAAGCTGAGGATCGCCATGTAATTCCTTGATCAGAGCCATCGTCAAGATATTTCCAGACATGGCCGCTTGAGATAAAATCCTTCGGGGTCGGGGCGTTGCCTGCGAATTGCGCGGCGTTTGACTGCGGATTGACTGCTCCGCCGGGAAGGCGAGGGTCTGAGCCGTCGAGTGTGTAGTAGATCGCGGTGGCATTCGTGCCCATTGTGATTCCTGCACCGGGTGCAACCGACCCGCCGTGCTGGCTGAAGACCGGCGCTATAATATCCGGGTACATGCCTGCGGCCCGGAAACGGGAGAGCATGGTAGAGGTTAAATTCGGCAGTTGTGAGTTAAGAAGGTTGTTCTGGTAGTTTTCCCATCCAGAAGGGGAGTGGTTTGTTCTTCCGGGGCGCACTTGCGTCCATCTTGCAGCCTCGGAGACAAACGAAAGCTTTACCTCATCAACGCGTCGCCTCAGTCGCTCAGTGAGTTGGACGGAGGTCATGGCTCCGTCGTTAAAGAAATGTTTGTGAATACGGTCTGCAACGAGCATTGAGTAGTCTGGATTTCCGCTCGTGCGAAATCGAAGCATTGAGTTAATTGGGCCGTTATGAGTTACCGGGTGGCCTGGCGGACGAAGGAAGCCGTCGGCATCCTTCATAAAGAACTTGAAGGGGATACCCAGGGGAACGGCGCCTACGCTGCGGAATTCTGATTCTGAGTTACCGGATGTCCATAGCAGCATGAAATCGATCATGTTCTCGATGTCCAAGTGGGTTGCAGAGTTGGCGAATGGGGCAGGGCCATTGACAAGGCTTTGGGTTTCTGCCCAATAATTACCGCTTCCATCGAAGACTTCTCCGGGTAGGAAATTACTGCCGGTATTATTGGCGTTTATTGCTTCATAGTCTTTTTTGCTGCCGCCAAGATATTCGGAGGCCATTGATGCGTTCCAGCGTTCCCGCAGGTGATATTGGCCCCAGTAGGTGCCGTTGAGATAAACGTGTACAAAGCGTCCGTGCGGTGCTATGTGGCCCATATCAATCATGCTGTCATCAGTGAAGCGGTTTGAAAGGTATGCCCCGCGATCGATCATGTCATGGGAGCCGCTGCGAAGGTTGAGGCTGTCAAATTCCTGTGCAGGGGGGATGTTATAGTCGAAGCCATCAAACACCGGGTAGCGCAGTTTCTTTGCACCGTATTCGTCCCGGAAGTAAAGCCGGAAACTTTTCTTCGAGAAATTGGTGAAGTATCCTCCATAATGAGTGACCCCGGCGTCCTCTTGGAATCCGGAAGTGCCGTCAGGGAATATCATTTCCACTGATAATGCACGCTCTTCCTCAGTGTTCAGCGTGGAGGGGTTCGCCACGACAAGTGAGAAGGAGGGGATGGATTTCAGGGAGTCGATCATTTTTGGCCCGTATGTCGCACTTTGGGTTATGGAGGTGCTCATCGTGGACTGCCTGACGACATCGGTTGCGAACACGTAAGTGTGTGTGTCGATATTTGTCGGACGATAACCAGGGCGGTGGGCCATGGCTCTGACTACCGAGGTTTTACTGATGGAGATTGGTTCCTTGTAAATCGTTCCGTTTGTTTCGCTGGGAGCTGAACCGTCAAGGGTGTAACGGATTTGGGCGGATTCTGTACTGGTGGTGATGGATAGAGCGAAGGGTTCATCATAGAAGCCCCGGTCAATGCTGAATTGCGTGTCTTCAACCAGACCGTCGATGCGTGTGTCGTTGGCGCTGCCAGGGCTCGGGGTGAGAAAGTAACCGTCCTGTGCCACATCCAAATCCCTTTCTTTGGCGGCAAGTTCGGGCGATATAAGTAGGTCGGAACTTCCAGGGCTGGCGTTTAGCCCTTGAATTGCAAGGATGTTATCCCCATTCTTTGGCGTCGCAGAGAGCGGGTAATCAAACAGCGTAATGGCATTGTTTTCGTTTGAGCGGTTGGACAATGCCCTTGAGTTCCACTGGGTATTGTCAGGGGCATTCTCACGATGGATTTCTTTGCCGTTTAGGTATGCAACAAACCCGTCCTCCCAGCGCATGCGCAGCGTGAGGTCATTAATTGCACTGGCGTCAGGAACGACAAAAGGGATCCGGATATACACAGAGGCATTTATGCCTCGCATTTGATCATTGGTGTTACCACCCTCGCCGATGAAGGGTGCATATTTCGGACTGTTGTCATAACCGATGCCCGTTGCTGCCGTGTTCCATTGGGAGTCTTGGAATTGGGGTTCGTTCCAGTTTGCAATGGGCTCCTCCGGCACCAGCCAATGCGCTGTTGCCCCCTCGCTGATGAGTGTTACCGGGCTTGCTTCTCCGAATCCTCGGCCATAGCTGATGTCTTCATGTTGCTTGGGATAGTTGACAAATTCACTGGCAATGCTCGTGCCGTCAGGTTTAATGAGCGCCAGGTAGGATCCGGGTGAAGCATCAAGTTTGAAGTTGGTGTGCAATTCTGTGTCAGGATCACGACGGTCCTTGCCAGAGGCGAAAACGATCAGATACCCTCTGTCATTGAAGGTCGCAGAAGGAAAGCGCCACTTGACCGGGGTTTCCGGGTCGTCGGTCAGGTAATAACCTTCCAGATCGCCGGCTTCTCCCGAGACGTTCCAGATCTCGATCCAGTCAGAGGCGTTGCCATCGGCATCAGCAAGGCTTTGTTTGTTATCGGCGACGAACTCGGTGATAATAGCGTTACTGACTGATTCTCCATGAAGAGATGTCAGCAGTGTTGCCAATGTGGTAAATGAGGCGACTACGCAGAGTGGAAGGTAAATGGACATATGGCGCGAGTTATGATTTTACACCTTTTCATGAGGGCGGCGCAACCGGCGTTTACATTAACTATGTCAATTAGGTCATTGAAGATTGCGCTCCCTGCTTTGCTGTTTCCAATAGACCTTACTGCAGGGTGACAATGACCCGGAGGTAGGTGTCTTCATGTGTGGTAACCGGCTTAGCGGTGCGACGTGTGATTGTCACGGCATTTTCCTCGGGGGTTACGATTTGCGAAACGGTGACTAGCGTCTCGTCGTTTGTCCATTCACCGAGATCAGCGCTGCTTTGCACCTGAACCTGAACATCATCTGCTGCGAGATTTCTCTGGTAAGTGATGGTCAGGTAGCGCTCCCCCCCGAGGGTGAGCGTTGAGGTTCTGGGCAGGGCGGTGGCATTTGCGGAACGTGGGTTGGTCGCGAAGCCGTATTCTACCAGGTTGGGAATTCCGTCATCATCAGCATCTCCCAGGTCGCTTTTGATGGCATTGTTGTTCTTCCATGCGAGGTATCCGGAGGTGATAATTTGATCAGGGTAGCCTGGGGCGCCTCCGGCCAGTGCGTGTGCTCCCCAGTTTCCCGCTTCTGATGGAAAGGAGCCAATGGCGACAAGGGAGTGGCCTGCTCCGTCAGCCAAGGTGGACCATGGAGTCTGGTCGTTGTAAGTGAATTCCAGGATATCCCCTGTGATGTCACTGAACAGGGCGAGATTCTCACCGTCATTGCTGAGACGACCAGTGTATTGCCCTGCGACGAAAATATTCTCGTCTGAGCCGTAACGGACGGTAAACGCCTCAAGGTCGCGAACAACGACCAGCCGTTTGCCGGGATTGAGAATGGTATTTAGCGGAAATTCAAAGGTGATGCCATTACTGAAGTGGACCTTGCTAAGATCGACCGGGCTGTCGCCGGTGTTAAGCAATTCCACGAATTCATAATCATCACGGTCCGTTGAGATAGCGATTTCCTCAGGGTTGGAGGGCTCGGAGGGATGGTAGTGGAGCTCGGAGATAATAATATTCGATTCATTGGCAGGCACTGCTCCTATCGAGAAGAAGGCCTCATTTAGGGCGCTCCATTGACCGGTGTTTGCATTGCGTGATCGGGCGCGCAGCATGGAGGGCTCGCTCATGATGACAGGTTTGGTGACTTTGTCCCCATCGGTAGTGTCTACTTCTCCACGCAGTATCAGGTCAAAGCTGATGTCTGAACTTGAGGGGGACGAGTTATGTATTTCAACGGCAAGGGAATTTGCTCCGTTAACGAACATGGAGCTGGGGACTTGAAAGTTGAAGAATAGCTTTTCGTTTGGTGTTGCCCTGTTGGCAAAGGTATTAAACTTGGCGTTTTCAGGTAGATTTGAGGTTCGCAGAATTTCTCTCCCGTTGGCGTAGACTGCGGCCCCGTCATCATATTTGAGTTTTACGACAAAATATGAGTAGGAAGAAGGGTCGGGAAGTTCGACAGTAGCTCGGAAATAGGTTGTGGCATTTCTCTGTATGCCTCCCGTGAGTGGTGCTGTGTCAATAAATTCGACTCTGGTGGCTTCATCTCCTTCTGCGTATCCAAGTTCTGATGGTCCTTCCGCCCATTCTGAATCATCAAAGTTAACTGCACGCCAGGCATTCCCCTGGTCACTGCCATCGTCGAGATATTTCCACAGATGTCCTGTGGTAATGAAATCCCTCGGGTTTGGTGCGTCGCCGGCAAATTGTGCGATGCTGGAAAGTGGGTTGATCGCGCCGCCGGGTAGCCGCGGGTCACTGCCGTCAAGTGTGTAGTAGATAGCTAAAGCGTTCGTTGACATGGTTATGCCTGCTCCGGGTGCTATTGATCCGCCGTGTTGGCTGAAGACCGGGGCAATGATGTCCGGATACATACCGGCAGACCGGAAACGGCTGATCATGGTCTGGGTCAGTCCGGGGAAGTGGTTGTTAACAAGGTTTTGCTGGTAGTCGAGCCAGTTCTGGTATTCACGGAAGCGGTCTCCCCAGCGCGCTGACTCGGCAATAAATCCCAGTCGGGCTTCGTTCACGCGTTTTTGCAGGCGCTCGATATTTTTTGCAGGCGTCAGTGCCCCGTCGTTAAAGAAGTGCTTATGAATGCGGTCGGCAACAAGCATTGCGAAGTCCGTGTTGCCACTGCGCAGGCGTGACATCAGGTTCAATGGTCCCTGATGGGTTACTGATTTGCCCGTCGGGCGCAGGAAGCCGTCAGCGTCTTTCATCTGGAAGCGGAAGGGTTGTCCCTGTACCTTGGAACCGAGCAGTCTGACCTCACTCTCTGAATCACCGCTTAACCACAGGATCATGAAATCAATGAGATTGGCGACATCGATGTTGTTGTCGTTGTTTGCCCAGGGGTTGGAGCTTGAAGCCAGTGCCTTTGCCTCATTCCAGAAGACGCCGTCACCGTCATAGACCTTTTCATCGTTGCGAAACCCGTCGTTGAGGTTGACCGCGTCATAGTCCGCCTTGGGACCCCCAAAATAG
>JAAESJ010000116.1 GCA_024229495.1 Verrucomicrobiaceae bacterium
CTGAGGCTGCTGAAAAGCTCGCTGAGCAAAACGTAGCCGCTGACAAGAAGCTGGCCGATACCGACAACAAGCTCGAAAAGCTCAACGCCAGCCTCGAAGCGGGCAAGGCCACTGAAACCAAGGCCAAGGAACAGCTCGCCGCAATAAAGAAGGAAATCTCCACCGGCAACACGCAGGAAGCCCAGGCGAAAACCCGCCTCGAGAAACTCGCTGCCGAAGAAAAAGCGACAAAGGAGAAACTCGCTGCAACCGAAGCTGCCGCCAAAAAGAACCTCGCGCAGCTCAACAAGCAAATCGATCAGGACACCACTGCCGCGGAAAAACTCGCTGAGCAAAACACTGCCGCTGACAAGAAGCTGGCTGAACTCCTCTCAGAACAAACCCGCGTAGAGGGTGCAATTGCAGAAAACCGGCAGACAAAGGAAAAACTGGAACAGGCCATCAAGGAGCTAACCGGGGAAACCTCCGGCCTTGAGCGGCGTCAGCAACAACTTGCAGAAGCACAGGAGGCCCTCACCGCAGGGAAAGCGGAAATCAAGGCGGCTGAGAAAACCAAGGCATCCCTACAATCCGACCAGGCCTCCATTGAAAACGACCTGCACAAGGCGGCAGATACACTGATGGAGCGCCAGCAATCCATCAGTGAGCTGGAAAAGCAATTGCTAGACCTCAACGCAAAACGCGAGGAACACGAAAGTTTGATCGTGAAGATCAAGCAACTCAACAAGGAGTGCGAGGTTCTCGACCAAAGGCGTGCGGAAATTGCCCATGCTGAGGCAAAACTGGAAGCCCTTACCGATGAATTTGGTGAAGCGGCATTGCGCCATCAGGGAGAGAGCAAGGCGCTGGCAAAAACCGAGGAGAAACTGCACCTTCTGCAAGCTGGCATCCAGGGGATATCGGGTGAAACCCGGCAACTCTCACAACTGCGTGAACAACTCGCAGCCGCCTCAGGTGAGCTGGAAGAAAGCCGCAGCAAGGCCGCCAAGATGCAGGCAGAGGTCAACAAACTGGAAAAAACCTCAACCCGGTTGCGTTCTGAAACCAACGATCTCGAGGTGCGGGCCCAGAAATACCAGACTGTCCGCACTGAGACAACAAAACTTGAGGCAAAAGCCGGTGAATTGCAGGCTTCGCAGACAAAGCTCAAGGGAATCGAGGACCGGCTCGGGGATGCCCTTGCCGAGGAAACACAACTCACTGCCGAGCTCAAACGGCTCCGGGAAAGAAAGAAGACGTTGCGGCGTGCACCGGATCTGGAATGGGGCACTGTGCATATGCTGAGTCGCACAATGATCAAGCGCATTGACCTGATGGACGAGCTCATCATCCGCACCGGATCAATCACCGATGACAATGAAATACTTAAGCAGCTTGGCCTCATGCGCAGCTCACTCATCGATGCCCTTGACGAACACGGCGTGGAATCCTTCAGCTATGCCGGCGGCAGCAGAATCGATGAAGAGAATCGTGACAGGATTGAGATTATCGAGGGTGAAACCGATGGAGCACAGGACAAGGTCATCGCCACCCTGAAACCGGGGTTCCTCTGCAGAAACGGGGCTGATGGAAAGCCGACCGTGCTGCGCAAAGCCGAGGTGAAGGCATAAGGTTTGCACGTCATGGCATACGCGGAGCCTATAAAAACCCCGGTTGATAAGACTGATCCTTCCTATATCACGCAGAGGACACCGAACCCGAAAATTCCCTGGTGCCCAACCTGTGAGCTGCACACCGTTTATCACCTGGAATCCCGTGGCACTGACCCGGAAACCGGAGGGGAAAAAACGGCCGCCTTCTATACCTGCAATGAATGTGGGGGAGATTCTTGGAAGCTGACCAATCCCCTCCCCATAAACGTCGTCTCACTCCTGTTCTTCGGATTTATGCTTTTCATGAGCACTTATGCCCTGATATCAGGGTTTTTGGATGAAGATCCCGATGGCTGGATAATACCGCTCGCAACGCCTGTTGTCGGTTACATCCTGTATAAGAATTGCCGGAAGAACAGCGCCCATTGGAGAAAATTCAGGGCTTGGGCAAAAAGGCCGCGCCTTTAAAGCAACGTCCCCTTTTGCGGTGGGTGGTGACCTGCTGATTCTACGCCTCCCGGGATGTTCTTTTTGGGATTGCTGATTCAAAAGCTTTTCCGGGATACCGGTTTCCTGCCCGGCGTCTCGGCAAATCCCTTTTTGAACCTTGACCTTTAAGGTTCCTTTCGGAATGGTCGTTAAGCCATGACACCAATGCTCAAGCAGTATACCGCGATCCGCAACGGGCTGCCTGAGGATGTCCTGCTGTTCTTCCGTCTGGGGGATTTTTATGAGCTGTTCATGGATGATGCCAAGGCGGC
>JAAESJ010000117.1 GCA_024229495.1 Verrucomicrobiaceae bacterium
CCAATAGTGAACACCTCCGGTGATGACAGATTAATGCAAATATCAGGATATTTTTCATTATTCGTGCATTCAATCCTACTCATTTTTCTATGGTGGACATTAAAGCGCCATAAAATCAGGATCCAAAAAGAAGTATCCAATCAAGAAACTTCATCTTGATGGATGGACGCAAAAGCATAATCCTGATAATTATTTCATTCTTATATCATTTATAGACTTTTAAATCTGAACACTTGGCAGCACCCAAGAAAAAAGGCATTATATCCAACTTCGATGAGCACATACCGCACTTCCCCGGATCCTAAACTGACCGGCATGCCCTCGGGCATTCCCTTCATCATCGGCAACGAGGCTGCCGAACGATTCAGTTTCTACGGCATGAAGACCATTCTGGCCGTCTTTATGACCAAGTATCTCTGGCTCATGAATGACACTCCAGGACAGGCCATGGGCGAGGCTTCCGCTACTGAGAAGGTCCATCTCTTTACCTTCGCAGTCTACATCACTCCTCTTCTCGGAGCCTTCATATCGGACTCTGTCTTTGGAAAGTACAAAACTATCATCCGTCTCTCCATTGTCTACTGTGCAGGCCACGCTGCGCTCGCGCTGATGGGAATTCAGGGTAATGCCGCAATCTGGTTTATTGCCGGACTGGTCCTTATATCGCTCGGTTCTGGAGGAATCAAACCCTGCGTGTCTGCCCACGTCGGCGACCAGTTTGGAAAGTCCAATAGTCATCTCGTCACCCGAGTATTCAATTACTTTTACTGGTCCATCAACCTTGGTGCCTTCCTCTCCACCATGCTCACCCCTTGGCTCCTGGAGTGGTACGGACCTCACCTTGCATTCGGGGTGCCCGGAGTGCTTATGATCCTCGCTACCGTCGTGTTCTGGATGGGACGCAATCGCTTCATTCACGTTCCCCCCGGGGGAAAAACATTCCTCCGGGAAACCTTCAGTCCCGTCGGCCTCAAGGCCATGGCCAAGCTCTCTGTCCTCTTCCTCTTCGTCGCCATGTTCTGGGCTCTCTTCGACCAGACCGCTTCTCGATGGGTATTTCAGGCTAGGGAAATGGATCGAAACTTCCTCGGAGTAGAGTGGCTGGAATCACAGATCCAGGCGGTAAATCCAATCCTCATCCTTACTTTCATCCCCCTCTTCACCTTCCTAGTCTATCCGATGGTCGGAAAGGTGATAAAATTGACCCCCCTGCGGAAAGTAGGCGCCGGACTGTTCCTCATGGGTGCTGCCTTCGTTCTCAGTTCCACCATCCAGGAATGGATTGACGCCGGCCAGCGTCCCAACATCGGCTGGCAAATCCTTGCCTACATTCTGCTGACCGCCGCCGAGATCCTCGTCTCCATCGTTGCTCTCGAGTTCTCCTATACACAAGCACCCCGCACGATGAAGTCGATGATCCTCGGCCTCTTCCTTGCCGCCGTGGCACTCGGGAATCTCTTCACCGCAGGCGTGAATCACTACATCCAGATTCCGGAACCTGGAAAAACAGTCCAAAAACAATTGGAAATGGCAGCGGGTAAGGATCACAAAGTAACTGCCTCCGAAACGCACTCGGGCGCCGATGGGATAATTGGAACAGATGACGACCTTGTGTATTCCCTCAAGTTTGGCAGGCAAACAAAGGTCACAATCCCCGGTAAATCCTCCCTCGAGGCAGCAGCCTCAATAATCGAGTCTTGGTCCCGGGCAAATGGCTCCATATTACCTCGTCCCGAAGTGGGTTCTAGGGAACTTGAAGTACTGAAGGACGAGTGGGGGAACGCTTTCCATTACCATCTTGAGAACAGCCAGAGCGCCCGCATTACCAGCAATGGTCCGGACACAGAGGCGCAGACGCAATGGGACGTAGGAATTCGTGTCAAACTGAAGGAGCAACAAAAGAAGCAGACAAAATCTTGGACAGAATCCCTGCGCCCCGACCGCCCATGGCTTGAACGCCGCAAGGAAAAACTTGGCTATAAGAACGAACTAGATGAGGAAGAGGCAGGAGAATTTCATCGCACATTCTTCGCCGGCGGTGGAGAACGCCTTGAAGGTGCCCACTACTACTGGTTCTTCACCATCCTGATGTTCATCACCGCCCTCCTCTTCATTCCCTACGCCTGGCTCTACCGAGGGGAAACCATCCTGCAAGAGTAGAACGGGCAGGAAGAGAAAAGTTCAAGAAACAAAACGCCTTCCCGAAAGAAAGGCCCTAAATTAAAATGAATCTTTTAACGCAACTAGGTCAGGATCTTTGCGAGCTACATCTAATAAACTCTGGTCAAG
>JAAESJ010000118.1 GCA_024229495.1 Verrucomicrobiaceae bacterium
GCTGAGGTTAGTCGCACCGTTAGTGTCAGCTCCCCAGTGTGCCTGATGGAGGAATCCACCGTTACGGATACCGTTGTGGATGCCCTCAGTGGTTTGTCCCCATAGGAACTTATTGCCGCCCAAGTCACTCGGTTTAATCCAAGCTGATAGGGTGTAGCTGTTCTCACCTTCAATGTCCTGAATTATTCCAGACATATCAATGTCTGGAAAATTAAGGAAACCTCCATTAAAGCTCGCACCTGTCGTAGACGTTGGTCCACTTTCAGAACCTTCAACATCAAAAGTCACATCGCCGTTAATTTCTCCGTCGTTAGCATTACCACTTAAATCAACGGCATTATCTTCAAAATCTAAGTAAAGTATTGGCGAGGGAATCGCTCCCTTACTGTTCTCATCATTAGGATCGGTTCCTCCAGCAATTTCACCGCCATCAGGGTAACCGTCACCGTCCGTGTCGGCATTGTTGGGATCGGTCCCGGTATTTTCCTCATCGACTAAGATCCCGGTATTGGTTTCAACTCCATCCAAGAGTCCGTCACTGTCCGTGTCCGCTTTTTTGGGATCCGTTCCCGTATTGGTCGCACTAACGTAAGTGCCGGTATTGGTCTCAACGGCATCACTGAGTTCGTCCTCATCCGTGTCCGCCTTGGTCGGGTCGGTTTTGGTCTCCTCGTACTCATCGAGGTCCGTTAACCCGTCCCCGTCAAAGTCTCCGGTCCCTGAACCAGGGCCAGGACCCTCACCTTTACCGTTCAAATCATCAAGGTTATCAACGAACGCTTCTTCCCAGGCATCGGGAATCCCGTCATTGTCGGCGTCGAGATCAAACTGATCAGTGGCCATACCATTGCCCAGATCATCAAGGACAAGGCCAATGCCCTCATCACCAAGACCCGAGAGTGCTCCTGGATTTTCCGGATCGAGACC
>JAAESJ010000119.1 GCA_024229495.1 Verrucomicrobiaceae bacterium
AAAAAAAACCGCTGGCCGCTAATAATCCGGCAACCAAAGAGCAGGCACGTGATCTCAAGCGAGAGCAAAAACGCAAGAAGCGCAGGGAAGCACGTGAAGAAAAAAACAACAAACCTGCCACAAAGACACCGAACGTTCTGTTCATCGTGTGCGATGACCTGAACACACATGTCGCACCCTCGGGATACACACCAATTCAAACTCCCTCCCTGGACTCCCTGGCTGCAAAATCCATGACTTTCCGCCGGGCCTATTGCCAGTATCCGGTCTGTGGTCCTTCCCGTGCCTCTTTCCTCAGCGGGCTCTATCCCGAGACAACGGGAGTCCTTAACAACACTGCAGATATCCGCCAATCCCGCCCGGGTAGTGTTTCCATGCCTGAGCAATTCAATGATCACGGTTATTGGACGGCTAGCGTCGGGAAAATCTTCCATTCTACACGCCATCAACATGGTGAAGTTGCCTGGCATGAACAGGTCATGTTCCAGAATGACGAATTGCCACTGATCACTCAAGCTCGCAAAGCTTATGAGGCAGAAAACGGCCCGGTTGACCAGCGTACCAACCGAAAAAAATGGAAAGCCCACCTGCAGAAACTCTCCACTCAAACCAGAGGACAAACGCCCCCGGGATACGGCCCAACGGGACTTGACGATGAACAGCACAAGGACGGCAAGAACGTGAGACAAATCATCAGTTGGATCGACCAGAAAAAATATGGGGAGAAGCCCTTCTTCATCGCATGTGGAATTCAAAAGCCACACGTTCCCTTCCTGGCACCCCGCAAATATTTCGATCAATATCCCGTTGATAAGATCAAGTTTCGGCTAAGTCCTGCCGATGACTGGAACGACATCCCTGCACTCGCGATGGTTAAACGCTTCCAGTCCTTTGGTTTCGAGATGGGCCGCGAAAAAGACAGTCTTCGTCGCGAATACACCCAAGCCTACCATGCATGTATCTCCTACATAGATGCGCAACTTGGGATGCTCTTTCAGGCTCTCCGTGAGCACAATCTATGGGAGGAAACCATCATCATATTCACCTCGGATCACGGATATCATCTCGGTGAACACTTCATGTGGGGGAAAGTCACCCTATTTGAGGAATGTGCCCGGGTCCCACTGATCATCCGCGTCCCCGGAATGACTCGTGCCGGAACCAGCACCAACGCCCTGGTTGAACTCGTGGACTTTCACCCGACCCTGCGGGAACTGTGCGGGCTGCAGAAAAAGGAAGCGTTGCAGGGGAAGAGTCTCGTGCCGCTGTTGCGTAACCCTGAGTCACCCGGGAAGAAATATGCCTACACTGTCGTAAGTCGCGGAGCAAAACTCGGTCGATCAATCCGTACGCAAAACTGGCGTTATGCGCAATGGGGGGGACCGAAGGAAGC
>JAAESJ010000120.1 GCA_024229495.1 Verrucomicrobiaceae bacterium
CAAGCTCGACCCGCTTCCGGAGCGCACCCCGCTCAATGCCATCATCAAGAAGAAGCGCAGCTACAAGGGCTACACCGTGGAATGCGCCGCCTTCGAGGCACGGCCGGGATTTTTTGTTTATGGCAGCCTCTACCGCCCCTTGGGCCATGAGGGCAAGCGCCCCGGGATTCTCTGCCCGCACGGCCACGCGAGAAAAACCAATGAGCACGGCGGCGGCAGGCTGCGTCCCGACCAGCAGCATCGCTGCGCCACCCTGGCGCGCATGGGCGCGGTGGTCTTTTCCTATGACATGGTCGGCTTTGGCGACTCGGAGCACATCGGCTGGAATCACCGGCATTCACAGGCACTCACCCTGCAGACCTGGAGCAGCGTGCGGGCGATAGATTTCCTCGAGTCCCTGCCCGAGGTCGACAAGAAGCGCATCGGGGTAACAGGTTGCTCGGGCGGCGGCACACAGACCTTCCTGCTGACAGCCATTGACGACCGGGTGGCGGTAAGCGTACCGGTGGTCATGGTCTCCGCACATTTCTTCGGCGGATGCCATTGCGAGAGCGGCATGCCCATCCACAAGACGGCCAAACTTGAGACCAACAATGCCGAGATCGCCGCCCTGGCTGCACCACGCCCGTTGAAGCTCATCTCCGTCGGCGGGGACTGGACCAAAAACACCCCCAAGGTGGAATACCCCTATGCGCAGTCCGTCTACCGGTATTTTGGTGCCCTTAACAAGGTCGCAAATTCCCATTTCCCCAAGGAGCAGCACGGCTACGAGTACATCAAGCGACAGGCAATGTATCCCTTCATGGCCAAGCACCTGGGCCTGGACACCAAAGGCGTGCTGGACAAAAAAAGCGGCAAGTATGACGAGACAGGAAACACCATCGAAGCCACAGAGATCATGCGTAATTTCGACTCGTCGGCAGGGATGCCCGCGCACGCGCTCAAGCCCAACTCAATGATTTCATTCGAATAAATTCCGTACAGGGATCTCCTTCACTCCACCCTGAAAAAGCTGATGAAACAAATCCACATTTCCTTTTCGATCCTGTGCGCCCTGCTCTGCCAGGTCATCCCCCCCGGCGAGGCAGCCGAACTTCCGAACAAGGAGAATTTCCATCTCTTCCTCCTCGTCGGCCAATCCAACATGGCCGGTCGGGGCAAGGTCACCCCTGCCGACCGGAAGCCGCACCCCCGCGTGTTGATGCTGACCAAGGCAGGCCAATGGGTGCCCGCCGCGGATCCCGTGCATTTCGACAAGCCGGGAATGGTCGGTGTCGGACTTGGAAAAACCTTCGGGACAATCGTCGCGGAAAAAAATCCTGATATCACTGTCGGGCTTATTCCCTGTGCCCATGGAGGCTCGCCGATTTCCGCGTGGCAACCCGGCCAGCATTACAAGCCCACCCGCGGACACCCCTGGGACGACGCGATCAGTCGGGCAAAGGCCGCTATGAAAAAGGGAATCCTGAAAGGAATACTCTGGCACCAGGGGGAATCGGACTCGAGAAAGGGATTGTCCGATATTTATGAGGAAAAGCTGCACGAGCTGATCGCCCGATTCAGGGCGGATCTGGATACCCCGGAAGTTCCCTTCATCGCCGGCCAGATGGGTGTCTTCAAGGAGCGGCCATGGAGCGAGGCCAAGAAACAGGTGGACCAGGCTCATCGTGAATTACCGGGAAAAATCAAGGCCGCCGCTTTCGTCGATGCCAAGGGGCTAGATCACAAGGGCGACAAAGTCCACTTTAGTGCCTCCTCCTACCGTGAACTGGGTCGCCGTTACGCAGAAGCCTTTTTAAAGCTGAGGGCACGCTAGCCAAATCCCACTCTACTTTTTCCCGTCTTTGCCGGCAACCCTGATCAAAAACGCCTGCTCAAGGGCGCGCTCGCGGTATTTTCCGAAGCGTCCCGAGGCTCCGCCGTGGCCGGAATCCATGTCGGTTTTAAGCAGGAGCAAATTGTCATTGGTCTTGCGCGCCCGCAAGCGCGCCACCCACTTGGCCGGCTCCCAATACTGCACCTGCGAGTCGTGCAGCCCGGCGAGCACCAGCAGTGCCGGGTAATCACCCTGCCGCACATTGTCATAGGGGGAGTAGCTTAAGATATAGTCGAAGAACTTTTTGTCGGCGGGATTTCCCCACTCATCATACTCGCCGGTGGTCAGCGGGATGCTCTCATCAAGCATGGTGGTAACACAGTCCACCCAGGGAACATCGGCAATGATGGCAGCAAACAGATCCGGGCGCTCATTGGCAATCACACCCATGAGCAGCCCGCCGGCACTGCCACCGCTGGCACAAAGCCGCTCCCTTGAGGTATATCTGCCCTTCACCAGAAACTCCGCGCAGTCGATAAAGTCACTGAAAGTGTTCTTCTTGTTGAGAAGTTTACCATCATCATACCATGCGCGGCCCATCTCCTGGCCGCCGCGAACATGCGCGATCGCGTAGGCAAAGCCACGGTCGAGCAGGCTCACCCGGATGCTGGAAAAGGAGGCATGTGTGCTGTAGCCATAGGAGCCGTAAGCATAAAGCAGCAACGGGGCACTACCGTCCTTCTGGAAGGCATCCGTGCGATAGACAATGGAAAGCGGCACCTTGGTCCCGTCACCGGCGGTGACAAAATGACGCTCGGTAGTATATTGCTGCGGATCATAGCCACCCAGCACCGGTTGGCGCTTAAGCAATCGCCTCTCACGGGTACGCATATTATACTCATAGAGGCTGCCGGGAGTCTTCAGTGAACTGAAGCCATACCGCAGCCACTCGGTGTCAAACTGCAGGTTGGTGTCGGTCCACGCCGAGTAGGCCGCCTCACCAAAATCCACCGTGTGTGTCTTTCCGCTCTTCATCCCGCGCACCCGAATCCTGTTGAGCCCTCCCTCACGCTCCTCAAGAACGATAAAATCATCAAACACCTCAAAGTCGCTGAGGAACACCTCCCTGCTACCGGGAACGACCTCCTGCCAACCATCCTCGGAGGTCTCGTTCAACGGAGTCCACATCAGGCGGAAATTTTCCGCATCCTTATTGGTACGGATATAGAAGCCGTCACGATAGTGCTCGACATCATGCTCAAGGCCGCGCCTGCGGCGGGTAAAAACCCTGAACTTCCCCTCCGGATTATCCGCCTCCAGCAGGTGGTATTCGTCACTGAGCGTCTGGCTGCAACCGATAATGATATACTTCTCCGACTGGCTGCTGGTTACATAACAGCTGAAGGTCTCGTCTTCTTCCTCGTAGACGAGCACATCATCGCCGACCGGAGTGCCTAATCGGTGCCGCCATACCTGGAACTCGCGCAGGGTTTTCGGATCCTGCCTGGTGTAGAAAAGGGTCCGGTTGTCAGCCGCCCATGCATGGCCGCCGTCAACTTTCTCGATACGGTCGGAAAGAATCTCGCCGCTCTTCAGGTTCTTGACCTGCAGGGTGCGGACGCGCCTTCCCTCGGTATCGACGGAAAACGCGATCAGCTTCTCATCAGGGCTGACTTCACCTTCGTCAAAATCGTAAAACTTGTGTCCCTTTGCCAACGCAGGCACCTCAAAGGTGATTTCCCCGGCGTCTTCACCAGCCCCGACACGCCGACGGAAATAGACAGGGTATTCGCTTCCCTCCGTGAAGCGCGAGTAATAGAGGTAATTCTTCCAGCGCACGGGATAACTGTCGTCATCCTGCTTAATGCGCCCCTTGATCTCCTTGAAAAGGGTCTCCTGCAATGCCTTGGTATCAGCCATTACCGCCTGTGTGTAGGCATTCTCCGCCTTCAGGTAATCAAGCACTTGCGCGTTCTCCCTCTCACGCAGCCAATAATACGGGTCACTGCGCTCAACATCATGCTCACGGTGAATGTGGGGCTTGTGGGCAGCCAGCGGCGCCTTGGGTAAATCCGTCGCCATGCCACAAGGGAGAAAAGCCAACAGGAAGAACGCAGCGCGGATCACCACTCCTCTCCAAGGCCATGCCGTGCAGCAAGTTCCAGCAGGTCGGAACGCATCGGCCACTCATCGGGACGCAGGCTCTCCTCGTGACGCTTGCTGGCACCCTTGAGCATCATGCATCCGGTGTTGTCACCAACCCGGGCAATCTCTTCAACCTCATCAGCACTCAACGGGTTCTCCTCCGGCAGGGCGGCAAAATCACGCAACAGGTCCTCAACTGGAAGGGCATCCTCACCGGCTTCCTGGATAAAAGTCGGAGCCACACTCTTGACCGGCTCATGGGCAAGGTTCCACAAGCTGGCAAACTGCAGCATGCTCAGCCCGTGACCTTCAATGGCTGGGCGCATTTGCTCAATTCTCTCAAGCCCCGCCTCCACCCAGCCATCCGGCCGGTAGGCTCGGTGGTCGCCATCGCGGAAAACATGACCGGCTTTCATGGTGCCATGAAATATACCACCATAATCCACAACACGGGTCAGCACCTTGACATCCGCCTTCTCGGCGGCATCAAGGCAAAGCCTGCCCGGCCAAGGCTCGAGCGGATTGAGGATGATCATGGCCCAGTCGATCAGCTCACTGAACTGCTCAAAGCTATGGATCAAGTCCAGCGTGAAACCGTTGGCCGGTCCCGGTGCAATGCCCAGCCGATCAGCAAGGCCGGCCTCCTTGAGCGCTGCCATCGCCGCCCAAACCGAAGCGTCAGCATAACCGCGCTCATCCGGATTGTGCAGCATGACGAGGTCGAAGCGATCAGCTCGACAACGCTCAAGGGACTTCTCGGCTGCCATCTTAAGATACGCATCGTATTCATCCCGCGGCCTCAGGGCAGGGTCGGTAAAACGCGGATAACCGCGCGAACCCTCCCGCTTACCCTCGTAAATATCGTGACCGAGCATGCCCACCAGGCAATAGGAGTCACGGTCTATGCCCGCCAAGGCAGCCCCGAGCATCTCATCCGCTCGCCCCACCCCGTAAACATCGGAAGTAATAAAAGTGCGAATTCCTGATTGATAGGCAAGCTGCATAAGCTCCATGAAACGCTGGTCATCAAGCGCTTCGCCGAAATGCATAAAACGCCCGCCTCCCCAGGTGCCGAACGCGGTTTGTGTCAGATCCATGGCGCCACTTTAGCGGTTTGACGGGAAATTGCCAACAGTCAACGCAGGCTTAAGCGATAAAATTCACTTTTCTCCAAGGCAGACTCGCGCTGCCCTTCAAGTCAAGGTCACTAATTCCGTTAACGCCGATAGTAGGCCCTTGACGGCGCGACAAGACGAAAACCAACCGGTGCCGCAAAGTGACGGGTCACTCCGTGATAACCACAATAGCCGCGCCATCCCACGTGGTAAATCCCACGGGAAACGCTTAACGGGCGGGACACACGATACAATGAAGGTGAATAGACCAATCCTGAATAGACATACCCGGAACGGTGAACCGGATAGCGCACACGACTGGCGCGAGAATAATCCCTCCTTGAGCTACCTGCCTGGTAGACGTATTTGCCGACTGCCCGGCCCTTGGAATCGTAATAGGTCTTCTTGATGATCTCGCCCGCCTCCGCAACGGCAGACAGAAGAACCAACCCCGCTACTGCCACGAGGGCAATGCACAATGCGCGTCTCATTGGTTCAGTTTATGCACGGGATACTGACAGGGCAAGCCTACTGATAGGTGGCAAGAATCAAGGGATGCCGGGAAAACAGGTGCCGCCAATGCGAACCATGCCCCTGTTGCTTGACTTATTCGCCGGAAATACTGATAGCAATTCGCCGGGTATGCGGGGCACGGCGGTGCTCAAAGAGGAAAAGTCCCTGCCACGTGCCGAGCACCATGCGTCCGTCAATGACCGGGATGTTCTTGTCCACGTCAGTAAGGCACATGCGAATGTGGGATGGCATGTCATCCCCGCCCTCATAGGTGTGGACAAAATAGGGCGTATCCTCGGGAACCAGGTGATCGAAAAAAGCATGCAGGTCAGTGCGTGCGGAGACATCGGCGTTCTCCATGACCACCAGGGAACAACTGGTATGCTGCACAAAGACGGTGGTAAGCCCGCGGGAAATGCCGCTCTTGGCCACCGCGGAAGTCACCTCTTCAGTGATCTCATAGGTTCCCTTGCCATTGGTTGAGACGGAAAACTCTTCGGTATAAACAGACATTTGGAGATGGGATAACTACACCGGGGACAAAGGCATCACTTCAATAGAAGAAATATTACTGAGGATAGGGCCTAAGTTTCCCCACGCCAATTAAGGCAACCCAGCAGTAATAGCGAATTATATAGAGCGTCTTTAGATGGCCAGGAGGGGATGAAGGATCACGGTGAGCAGCTAAAAAAGGATGAATCTCTAAACGTTGATGATAAGCGACTCTGTAACGTCATTGTGGTTCGTCAGCACCAACTATTTCTGAACAGGAAATCTGTGCTAATTGTTCATTGCTACCGTCTGGTAAAGTAGTCCGACGATACGATCTCCAACACAATGTCTCGCAGTCTGAAGTTCGCATTAGCGGACTGTTTATAGAGCTGTTCAATATGCTTGCGGTCGAGAAAGTTGAGCTCACGAGCCATTGCATAGGACAACATTTTCTCAACGAACATTTTGGAAAACTTCTCTTTGTCTTCCATCAGAATTGTCTTCAGACCCTTGGGGCCTTCGAAAGCTCGGCCGTCCATATGGACAGTTCTCGCATCCACTGGAAAACGTCCACCCGGCTTATTGTCCTTTGGGGCATAGTTGCTAACGTCAGTGTATTTTTCCCGCCACCGCCCTATTACGTCAAAGTTCTCTAGAGCGACTCCAAGAGGATCCATCTTTTTGTGGCAGATGTTACAACTCGCGTCCGCTCGATGTGCATCGATCGTTTCTTTGATAGTCTGCGTTTTTGTAGGAGGGCTGAGTGCAGAGATCTCAAGGCCCTCCGGTGCCTCGAGATGATCTCCGTAAAAACTCTTCAATACCCAGGCTCCGCGATAAAACGGGTTGGTGTATTCGCCGTTGTTGGTTGTCATCAGCATAAACCCTGCCTGTGAAAGTAGTCCTCCGCGATATCGGTTGTTTTCGTTCAGCATCACTTTAGTGAACTCTGATGTGATCTCTTTAGGCCTGTAATCTTTAGGGGATATTTTACTCGCACCAGGTCTTTTTCTAGGTGCCGCGATTGGATGTCCTTTGATCCGATAGATGTAGTTGAGCTCGGGGGTGATCATTACGAAATCAGAGTCAATGAAATTCACTAAGCTCAAATTATTCGTTAATACTTCTTTGAAGAACTCAACCGGTTCTTCTTTGATTTGATCCCGGACAAGGTCAAATTCATCAACTGAGAAAATGCCCAGATCGGGTTCGATGATCTTGAGTTTTTCAAGATCGAGCCATTGATAAACGTAGTCTCTGATGAAGCGGTTAGTTCTTTGGTTCTGCAACATTCGGAGCGTTTGCTCATAACGAACCTTCGGTTCCCTCAGTTTTTTCTGTCTCGCCAGTTCGAAGAGCATGTCGTCGGGCAAGGAATTCCACAGGAAATACGACATACGTGTAGCGATCGCGTAATCATCCAAAGGCCCTGATTCGCCTTCCTGCTTAAATAGGAAATTCGGGGAACATAACATTCCGCGAATGCCTGCCTGCAGGCCTGAGAAAATGCTTTGGTCTTGGGTAAACGCTTTCATGGCATGCTTATAGAATTGCTGCATCTCAGCGTCGGAGACCGGACCGCGAAACAGTTTCCGTGCAAGCCTCTTCAAAATGGCTTGGCAAGCCTCATAACCAGAAGATGCATTTACGTCCTTGCAGAAGGTTTTATAAAAGTAGGTATCTGGGGGCCATGACTCGTAAACTGGTCCCGTAATGGTTGCTGTCTCAATACAGAACATCCGCTGAGGACCACCTCCTTTGACCGAGTTACACCTGAGAACGATCGTGTCATCGGACGATAGTTGTGTCGTGAACCCGATGCTGGGATCGAAGCCTTGCCAGGCAGCATTTTTCGGAATCACAGTAACAATGCTCTGCCCGACTCCAGAGTTTTTCCGAAGGAAGTAGCTCATTGAGTGGTCGGTTGGTGGCCTATCGTCGGCATTAATTTCTGAAATATCTGTGACGGCAGGCAACCTTTCTTTGACCCGGCTTCCCGCAACATACTTGGCTTGGATATAAAAACCCTCTGGAACGACCCGGTAGAGTCCACTCGTTTTAATCGATGGATTAATTTTTATTTGGATGGACTGAGTGGCAAATGCCAAGGGGCGTGAAGCCATGGACAGTGACGGGGCAAACCCATTGGTATTGTCCTTGTGACTGTGAGTATCAATGTCGGTGTCTTTCGTTGAGTAGACAACGATGCGAGGAACCGGCTTGTCGCTGACAACGCTCTCTGCAATAAGGTTTGCGACGTTGAAGTATGACTCCATATCGACAACGGACATGTGAAGGTTGTCGGCATTGTTATCAAAGCCATCTTCGATGTTGTCGAGTGGGAGCCGGTCGAGGAGTGAGAAATCACTGCCAAATACATCATTTACCGTGTTTTGGTACTCGACTCGACTCAACCGTTTAAGCATTCCCGGTTTCTGCTTTTCTGCGAGTAGGTGCAGTTGATTACGCAATCCCTGCTGAAATGCTTCTAACTGATCGACTTTTGGGGATTTTGGCGCATCTTCCGGTGGCATCTCGCCTGATTCGATTGCCGTATAGATATCATTCAACAGACTTGGGTCGTTCCATTGCTGCCCGTCAATCTGATCCAGACGGAGGTCGCCTTTGCTTTTTTTTGTTCCGTGACAGGAAGTGCAAAACGCATTGAAGAAATGCTGCGATTGTATCCGTTCATCCGCAAGTTTGCTCGAGGCATTGGCATCGGTAAACAGCAGCACACAAACTGCCATCCTTGTGATCCTGTGATTCAACATGATGTCACAAGGCGATGGTCTTCTTGCTATTGCCGAACCGGTCTTGTTCGATGCCAAATTGCTGAAGTATTGAGAGGTAGATATCGCAGGTTGTCTCGCCTTTGCGAATGATGTGGCCGCCGTGATTTGCGAACTTTCCGCCCGCAACGAATACCGGGATTGCATTCCCGTTGTGAGGCCCCATTTTCTGGCTCACGCTGTTGTTTCCTGTGGAGACGGTGATCGTCTCATCCATCAGCGTGCCTCCGGATTCTACTTTTGTGCTGGAGAGCTTGTCGTAAAAGTTTGCCATGAGTGAAAAGAATGAGGAGTCATATTTGGCAAGGCTTTTTCGCGCCTCCTCGGATTTGGGCACGTTATGCGTTGTCAGATGATGATCATTGTCGAGCCCTGTCATG
The DNA here is from genome assembly GCA_024229495.1 of Verrucomicrobiaceae bacterium. Classification (GTDB taxonomy): domain Bacteria; phylum Verrucomicrobiota; class Verrucomicrobiia; order Verrucomicrobiales; family DEV007; genus CACIUL01. Next base: position 9,254 of record JAAESJ010000120.1, read on the forward strand.
TAGAAATTAACCACTCGTGTGACATCAAACTTGAATGCTTTGTAAATCATGTCGAATGCAATGCCACGTTGAATCTGACGTGGATTTGTCAGGAATCTTTTTTTGTCAATATCGGTTGCGAGGAATTCATTCTCAAATGAAGGCGCGACAGGAAATTCGACATCCTGGCGAGACCGACTGAGCCATTCGATGGATTTGTTGAGTTCCTGCTCCGATTCACGCAATGCCGCGAAATACTCTTCCAGTGTCTGCTTGTCCCGACCAGAGACTCTTGCCATCAGTGATTTCGCCTCCTCAAGAGAGCCATCAAGCACACTCTTCTTATTTGCTAGAAGTCGCTCCTCGGTTTTCCTGTCAGTCTTGGCGAAGAGAGTTTCAAAAAGCACCCTCGTTGACTGAATTGGCATGATAGGCAGCCTATCTCGCCAAGAAGAAACAATGTGATGATGGGCATGGCTGATGAAAGTCGCCACATTTCTGACACGGGTTAAATGACCAACGTGGTCCGCGACAAGTTGGTCCAGAGAGTCCGGGTTCGTCGTGGTGTTGCCTACAAAGCATTTGTGGTCATTGTGATGGTTTCCACCAAACTTCATTTTTGAATAAAGCGTGAAGTGGTTTCTGTGTTTTTTGAGAGGTTCCATATGGTTGCTGAATATGTAGTCAGCACCATCAGTCTGCGGTAGGACGTCGGTGAATAATCCGTATCCCATGCTCACACAGAAAAGCCGTTTCACATCAGTTTCAGCCGGGGTAGATCGATTCTTCCCAAAGCTCTCTAGAGAAGGCAGAAAAAGTGTGCAGCCAGCGGTTTTTAAAATATCGCGACGTTTCATAATATTACTACTGCTAGAAATTTACTTTTCGATCGAGTTTCTTGGGAGTTATTGAGGAGTTTGTCTTACCAGTCTTCGACTTCCCAGCCCTTTCGGCAGGCCTGCCGTATTAGGGTATTTGCCTCCAGACTGTTTGCAAATTGAAGCTTGGCGCTATCCCGGCGCAAATTCTGCCCCGGAAAACGGCAAGCAAGCGTTCCTAGAAGCACTGTCTCGGTCATCAGGCCCGAGTAGTCGAAGTTTGAGCTCGGAGTTCCTTCGCCTCGAATTGCCGAAACCCACTAACCGTAATGATTATCACCCTCCGGGGTTTCGAGCGTGTAAGTGAGCTTTTACACACAACCAGTATCTCTGTGTAATACTTCTTCAATTGACCAACTATTATGGTTGCCTTGCCCCGCCAACCTGTATCTAGATAGGCAATATCATGAATCATACACTCATCCTCTTCTTTGCCCTGCTGATGCTTTTTCCCCTGCACCTGGGGGCAGAGGGAAAACAGGTCAGCAAGACCGGTATCCGTCATTCCTTTCTCGTGTCCGGCAAGTTCACCGCGCTGATCAACGAGGAAAGCAAGGTCGTGTGGAAGGCGCCCGGCTATGCCCGCGACGGCATGGTCCTGGAAAACGGCAACATCCTCCTGTCCATCTCCAACGAGGCAAGGGAATACAAAAAGGATACCACTGATCTGGTATGGAGCTATAAGCTCGACCCGCGCAACAAGGAACTGGGCACGGTTAACCGGTTAAAGAACGGCAACACCCTGGTGGTTGAGCGAGGCTCCCTGCCCCGGTTACTGGAAGTCGACAAGGCAGGCAAGATTGCCGTTGAGGTTCCCCTCAAGCCGGAAACCGGAAATGGCCACATGCAAACGCGCATGGCGCGCAAATTACCGGGTGGCAATTATCTGGTGCCACACCTGCTTGCCTTCAAGGTAAAGGAATACACTCCGGAGGGCAAAGTGGTGCGCGAGATCAAAACCGACCTTGAGCAACTCGGGGGGCGTAAGTCACGCAACTGGCCCTTCACTGCCATTCTACTGCCCAACAAGAACATCCTTGTCAACCTGACCAACGGCAACAAGACCGTGGAGTTCGATCCCACGGGAAAGGTCGCCTGGAGATGCGACAACAGCCACGTCGACGGGCTCTTTAGTGATCCATGCGGCGGGCAACGCCTTCCCAGTGGCAACACGATCATCTGCAGCTATGGGCAACGGGCAGCGGACAAGGTCAAAATCTTTGAGGTTACTGCCGATAAAGACGTTGTCTGGGAATACATCGATCCCAAGGTATCAGCCCATGAGGTGCATATCCTGACCACCAACGGCAAGCCGGTCACGCCGGTATTGCGCTAACATGTCGGCCACAGGCTGCCGGGGCGTTGAAAATTGGTAAATGGAGGAATGATTATTCTTCCTCAAGCTGCGGACGGCGGCGACGCTGGGGATTTTCTCCCTGCCCTGGAGCCGGCCGTTGCCCTCGGCCATCCTCAGCCTGCGGGCGGCGACCACCAGCATTACCATCTTCCCTGCCGGGACCCGGGCGCTGGGGTCCCTCCCTGCGGAAATCAGGCCGTCCAGGACGCTGTCCCTCAGGCTGCCCCCCTTGTTCACGGGCTTCAGGCCGCCCCGAGGGTTCCCTGCCGGCGCCAAACCTTCCGCCCTCGCCTCTCGAGCCTTCCGGACGCAATTCCTCAATGGTGATTTTTCCGTCACCATTCGTATCAAGTTTCTTCAGGGATGCACTGGCACCGGCAATTTCCTCTGCTGAGATCAACCCGTCCTTGTCACTATCAAGTGCCTGAATAATCGGTGGCACAAATCGCGGAGGTTCTCCTCCACGTTGCTGGGGTCCGCCACGCTCACTTCCCTGCTGTGGAGGTCCGCCACGCTCACGTTCTGCTCCTCGCTGGGGAGGTCCGCCACGCTCACGCTCTGCTCCTCGCTGGGGAGGTCCGCCACGCTCACGTTCTGCTCCTCGCTGGGGAGGTCCGCCACGCTCACGCTCTGCTCCTCGCTGGGGAGGTCCGCCACGCTCACGCTCTGCTCCTCGCTGGGGAGGTCCGCCACGCTCACGTTCTGCTCCTCGCTGGGGAGGTCCGCCACGCTCACGTTCTGCTCCTCGCTGGGGAGGTCCGCCACGCTCACGCCGGGGTTCACCTGAACGTTCGGGAGGAGCCTCGCGGTCCGGCCTGCGCGGTGGATCATCCTGTGCATGGATCAGTGCACTGGAACCGGCACA
>JAAESJ010000121.1 GCA_024229495.1 Verrucomicrobiaceae bacterium
GCCACATGTCCTCATGCTTCAAACACCTGGTCAGTGCGGGAACCGCCTCGGCTGCCTTGCCTTTGAGCATGGCCAGCGCCTGACAGGCCCCGTAGCGTACCTCGGGGCTGACCTCACCCAGCATCTTGACCAGTTCATCGGTTGGGACGGTTTTGCCGCGTGCCAGTGCCATGGCGGTCCGCTCGCGCACGATGGGCGACCAGTTGCCGAGGCGTTCAATGAGCTGGGCGGTGTCCAGCTTATCATAGGCGCTGTTGCGATCCTTGTTATTCCAACCACGACCGTCCTTGATGATTGCACCGGCAGCAGCCGCATCCAGCTGCGGTAGGGATCCCTTGCGCTTTCCGGTCAGGTAAATGTTCTTCAGTGGCAGTGCATAGGCGAGCAGGTAGGCGCCGGTGCAGTCCCAGCGGGCGTATTTGTCGTGGCGGGTTCCCGGCGGGCCGAGATGCACGAAGGAGCCGTCCGGGCGGCGGGCAAGGTCGAAATACCAGGCACCGAATTCCTGCATCCAGAGTCCGCTGGCAACCGGGCCGGACTGGGCAACGGCCGGGAGCGACCAGAGCACATTGAAAAAATTGCCGGTGTGCCCGCCATCGCGTTCTGCGCCATGCGAGGCCAGGCTCATTTTCGAGAAGAACTCGGCCCCCTCGTCCTCGTTGAGCAGGTTGAAGAGAACTGAGGCCATGCCGCACTTGCCGTTGTCCTCATGGGTCTGGGTCCAAGGCCGGTGGTCACCGTAAGGGACAGCGCCCTTGCCGATATAGAAGCGCAAAAGGCGGGCGCTGCGTTCAATGGCGCGGTCGATAGCCGGGTCCTTGACCCCGGCGGCACGGGCCATCACCAGTGCGCTCGTCAGCGGAATGCCGGGGGAATTCATCATGCCGTATCCCATCAGTCGCCCATCTTCCCCGGCGAAGCGGTGCCCCCAGGAGCCAACGATGCTTTGGCCATTGGAGGCTTCCAGTGCCAGTCGGCGCAGTCCGGCAACGACCGAGTCGTCCCCGGTTGCCATGGTATACTCGGCAAGGAACATCATGACGTATCCGTAATACCAGGTTTGGAAACCGCCGGCGGAAAAACCGGCCGCCCACTGGGCTTCTTTTTTGACTAGTGGCAGGTAATCCGGATTGCCGCTGGCGAGCAGGGCCAGCGCGTTCAGGCTGCGTGGGATCGGGTTTGGTCGATAGCCCCCATCCTTCATGCGGGCTGCCAGTGCCTTGCACCCTTCGGTGAGGATGCGCTGTGATTTGTCGCAATCATAAGGGGCGGTCGGGCTGTAGCTTCCCAGGACAGGTAACTTCAGGGTGAGCTTGCCGGTCTTGCCATCGCGCCAGCGGATCAGTGATAGGTTGCCGTTGTTTTTTTTGGTCTCGGCTTGGGTCAGTGCCTTGCCGATTTCCGTGCGCGGGTCATGGGTGAAAGCTTTCCCGCCAACTCCCAGGATGACATCACCAACTTCCAGGACCCCGTCTGCCGGTGATCCCTTGTCCACCCTGGTGATGCGAATTTGCCGTGCATCTGTGGTGACCATCTTGTCGCTGAACATCCAGCCACGACACCCGGTGGAACCGAGGTTCCAGTCGTGCACGGCCCCCTTGGGAATGGCATCCCCCTTGGTGAAATCCGGCATTGCGATCCTTGATCCCGGTGCGCCATTGAGGGCAGAGGTGCAAAGGAGTGTTGCGGCAAGGATCCTTAACAGGGGACTGGAGATGATTTTAGCGGACAATTTTTCAGGTGTTCTTGATTGGCCGGGAAGCTAGGGGAGAAGGGCTTCCGTGTCTATTTCGGATCATTGACCGGCTTCTTGGCAGCCCAGTAAATGGCACGGACGACCAGTTTCTGCAGGGCGGGATTGTCCCATGCCTTCTTGTCATGCCCGAGCCCGGTATTAAACAGGCGCCCCTTGCCGTATTCATGAATCCAGATCATGGAGTGGTTCTCCTTGCCCCGGTCGATGCGACCAAGGTGATGCAGTTTATCCTTTGTGGCAGGATGCATCTTGTCCCGGTAGGATTCGTCCTGGATCTCGAATGATTCCATGTCCTTGGTGATGGGGTGCTCCTTGTCGGTGAAGACGATCCTGAAGGTCCCGCCGCCGTGGCCGATGAACTGCCCGCCAAAGATCTTCCAGTAGGCGTCTGATTTCTTGAACGCATCCGTTGCATGGACACCGACAATCCCGCCACCGTTCTTGAGGTATTCCTCAAGGCCGCTTTCCTGTGCGGGATCGGTAAAATTGCCCCCGGACCCGAAGAAGAGGACTACGTCGTAGTCCTTGATCTTTCCCGCCTTCAGGTCATCAATCTTGTTGCTTAAGGTTAGCTCAAAGTCGCCCTGTTTCTTGAACAATGGGACGATGGCCTCTTGATAGCCTTTCCAGTCATGGTCCCGCCCCCCCATGTAGAGGATCTTGATCTTCTCATGATGATCCGCTCCCGCTTCATGGATGGGAAGAAAGCAGAGGGAGAGGACAAGCAATGATGACAATTTCAGGAAGTTCATTCCTGAATGCTAACAGAGACCGGGCAGCCTGTGTGTTTTTTTTGCGATTCTCCCGGCAAGTATCACGGTGATACGTGATCAGCCCGCCGCATTAATGATTCCCCAGAGCCACAAAGATCCGCCTCCAATGGTGGCGAGTAAGATCAGGATCTGCACCGGAATCAGTCCGGCGAGGATACCCCATATCCCCTTGGATGTTGCTCCCTTGATGATGGCAATGATGTTCAGCAACAGGCCGATGATCACAAGCAGTTCTGCGAAACCCCATGCAAAATAGGGCACGATAAACGACGCGATGATCGCCAGCAGATACAAGATGTCAGCGGCAACAGAGAGTCGTTTCCCCCGTTTTATTGACGCTTCCTCCATTGCCTTGGTGAAGGCGTAAGGGTCAATCGCGGGCTGTGCTGTCCCCGTTGTCACCGGCTGCTTGGGCGATGTGCCAATAATCGGCTTTGGCATAAGCCTGAAATTACCACCCTGCGCTTCCATTGACAAGGAGAGACCCTTAAACTCATTCACCAATGACTTCCTTATTCGCTGAGTGTCTTTAAATACTCATCCTCATAGATCTCGCTTCCACCGCACGAGTAGCACCTTTGAATCGGATTGTTCTTTTCGGCCGTCCACTTTCGCACCTAAGCGGCAGGCAGGGCAGTATCGGGCGAGTCGCTGTTTCCATGGGACATTGCTGAATCGCTTCTTAACTGCTTACGATTTGTTCCACTTTTTGTGCTTCTTAAGGATTTGAGTTCGTGCTTCCTCGGAACCTGCGTCACGCAGATTTTCAATCAACCGGACGGCACGAGTAACGTCGTAGTTGGTGTTGGAATTCGGCACCTGCCTGCCGAGATTGTTGCAATAGTGTATGATGAAGGGCTTATCGGGTTGCGAATCTACCTTCTTGTGAAGTTCAAGAATATTGTATATTTCTCTGCCTTGTTCGTTTCTCCAGACTTTGCTCAGGTGCTTGACCTCGCCGAGTTCGTTCCAGGGAATTTCCACCGGTTTGTTCCTTTTCAGCATTCCTTGGGCATCGTGGATGAACCTGATGCCTTGTGTTGAAAGAATGATGTTACATTTTCGAATGTCGCGCATTGCAAAAAGAATTACGGCAAAAACGATGCCGAAGACGATCAGGAAAGTGAGATATTCCTCAGGTTTAATCCCAATACAAAAGAGAGCTGTGATGGCAATTCCGACAAGCAAGCACCCCATCAGCTGCCGACCGGTCCTTCTTTCCAGAACGATATCCACGTCTCCTCTTTGCATCAGCAATTAGCTTAACCGTGCGAGGGAAACTTTTGCAATTACAATAACCCGACAGGATTGTAACGGGCAGAATTGCGGAATCTTCCCCGACCCTGCGGGTCACGGGAAGCACTTGAGTGCCGTGGAGTGGTGGTGTTAGTGTTGGGTGGATGAAGTATGTTTTTTGGAACCTTGCGTTTTGTCTTTTGCTTGGCGGGATGTCAGAAGGGCAATGGCAAAGAGAAACAGATAATTTGTTGGCGAACTTCAACAACATGTACAATCCCTGTGTCGTTGAGACGGGGGGTGATTACCGGTATAAGATGTGGTTCTTTGGTTGGGCCGCGAATCACTCAAACAAGAATATTCCGGGTAGTGACGCGATCTTTCATGCCCGATCAAGGAATCTCCTGTCATGGGAAGTATACAGCAAGGGAAACACTTGGGATGCGACCATGGATCCGGGAAAATGGGTTCCCGTGATACATGCCAGTGATCGTTGGTACGAAGCATGGCACGTGGGTGACCCGTCGGTGGTAGTAAAAGATGGTCATTACTACATGGCCTATAGTGCAACATCGAAGCCCTTCAGCGAAAGGTCGGGCTATCCTGCTGCCATGGTGCAGTGCGTGATGGGTGCCGTTTCCAGTGATGGAATCCACTGGAAGAAATCGCGGCAGCCCTTGTTGATTCGCCGCAAAGATACCGCCGACCCGAAGCCAGAACCTGGCAGGATGGCAGATTTTCATCGACCTTCGCTGCATCGTGAGGAGGGCATGTGGCGGCTTTGGTTTGACTATTGGATTCCAGGCAAGGGGGTGTGCATGGGATATGCCGAGAACAAGGGAAATTTCATGAAAGGTGACGGGTTCAGGATCACACACGACTTGCTTAACCCGGTAATCGAGAACTGGCCCAATCCTGAGGTCATCCGGATTGGCAAGAGGTATCACTGCTTCTCGGATCCTCCCGGATATCCAACCAAGCCGGGTGAATCACATTGGAAGAGCCGGCAACTGCGGGAGGCTGTTTCCGTTGACGGGACATCGTGGAAAAAGCGGGAGTTTATTCCCCCGGATCGTGATGTTGACGCGTGTCACGTTCCCCAGGCGCTTGTGACCAGGGTTGATGGCAGGGAATGGCTTTACCTGTTCTATGCAACCCAGGTAGGTTACCGGAAACAAGACGGTAAATACCACTACCAGTATGACCGTATACGTGCGATGCGGCGAGGTATTGACGGACCCTGAAAAGCGGGTTGAAGGCGGTGCGCTAAAGCATGATCTTTAACCCGGTAGCCGGGTGGTCAGGATGCCGCATAAAGCCTTTCCACCGGGCGCTTTCCACCGGGCGCTTTCCACCGGGC
>JAAESJ010000122.1 GCA_024229495.1 Verrucomicrobiaceae bacterium
GAAGGATGGATCCAAAACCAAGGAGACGAGAAATTTGTGCAGTCCGTCGTCAACCCCTCCGCCGAGATTGCTCACGGCTATCCCGGAAGTCGCGTCCAGCTCAAGGACGGAAAAGAAATTCATGGCCTCACCCTGAGTGCCAAAAATCCGCTCATCGTGCAGAGCCAGGGCGGCATAGTGCAAGTCATCCCCTCAGGCAAAATCAAAAGCGTCGAGCCGCTCGGGCGATCCCTCATGCTTTCCGCTGAACAACTCGGTATGAGTGCTCAGGATGTTGTCGATATTCTTGCCTACCTAAAATCGCTCAATTAGCCCCCATAAGGGCGGTCATTTCACTGTTCCGCTATTTGAGCCTTTCAGTGTCCTCTGAGGCTAGCGATTGAAAGCCCAAACACCGATACTGCCTTCAACGCCTGCAGCGGCCCCAGAAAGGAAATTCTTAGTAATCAATAACGTCCCGTCTATTCAGAGCCCTTCACCTTCTTGAGTTTTCGAGGAAATACGATCTCCGCCCAGATTGGTTTGTGATCAGACAAAGGCTTTTCTAGTTCGATTATGCCTCCGGCTGTTGCCTGGGCTCCAGACAGGCTGTTGAACAAAATGTGATCTATTACACCCAAATTATTTTTGGGATTCTGGGCGTTGTATGTAAACTCCTTGGAAAGATCAATCTTCAGATCATTCCACGTTGGTCTAAATCCTGCCCCCTCGACCGTTTCCATGGCAGCGTCGCCAATGTTGTTGTTGTAATCCCCAACGACGATAACTCTCTTAGTTGCCTCCTCAGGTAGAACCTTGGTCGCAAGGCTATGCGCATGGCCATCATTTGCGCCCGACTTGCAGATATGCAGCGAGTAAAATGCAAATGAAACTCCATCAATCTTAGTCACAGCTCTGACAACCGACGCAGGATTCCAGCCCCGGCCCGTGAGTTTGTGTTCTTCATTACCTTCTAACGGTGTCCTGCTGAGAATCGTCTTGTACTTATTCTTGTGATTTGCCGAAGAGATCTTGCCCACAAAACTATATTGCATCCCCAGCACCTTGCCGACGCGAGCCGTCCAATCACCATCTGGAGCTTCGTCAAAACCGATGATATCTAGCTTGTATGGCTTGAACATCTCACCAATTTGTTCCGGAGTCGCGCTTTTGCCGAACTCAACATTATAAGAAGCAACACGAACCGTAATGGGCTTGTCAGGCACTGAAGCGGCAAGACAGAGTGTTGCTCCGCAGAAGCATGTAACGATAAGGGATAATAATTTTATGGCTCTCATTCTAAATTCCTTCTATTCGATAGATTCTTTGTTCACGCTTCCCCTCAAGATCAACGCGTAGCGGTAGCGCATTTAACTCTATGTCTTCTAGCCCTTCAAGCTGAACTGTCTCCGATCACTGTGCTGCTTATGTGTGCGGTTGATGCAGTGCAACTCTAGGTCAACGGAAGTTCTAGTGAGCTTCATATCGACCCAGCCATGTGCATGGCCTTTTCCGAAATAGTAGCTGACTGCCGGTTGGTTAATGAGATGGAGATTGTCCAGTCGATCATACTGCCACTCATGCGTGTGTCCATAGAAATAGGCCTTGGCATGCTTTCGTTCGGCAAGAAGTTTCAACAGAGGCGATCCATCACGCATGCCCTTGATGGGACGCACGCCTCGGTTGTTATACGGGTTGTAGTGACTAAAAATAAGGGCTGGCTTATCCGCTCGTTCGTCGAGTTGTTTGGCGAGCCAGTTCAACTGTTTGTCTCCCAGGGCTCCATTTCCCGAATCCAACAGTACGAGGTTCGCGTGCGGCAGTTCAATCACGCCCGCCTGAACGCCCATGTGCTCTTTCTTAAGGAACGGGAGTAATTTCCATAAATTCTCACGATTGTCGTGATTGCCGATTGTCACATGAATGGTAATGCCCGCGGCACGAATCGGCTCCACAAGCTTGAGAAACTGTTTATACTCGGCTTCAGTACCCCTGCCGAAGGTGCAGTCGCCGTTGACGATAAGGTGAGCGGGTCGAGGATTGAGTGCTATTACGCTCTTGGCCGACTGTACAAGGCATTTTACTATATGCACGCTTTCATGCTCACCCTCCTTGACGAGCGAACCAGGCCACTTCGTACCCGGGTAGACAAGATCCGGATCGGCACTGATGTGCGTGTCCGCAAGCAAAGCAACTCGATTTGGGTCCAGCCCAACACGTTCGCTATCCGCAGCGGCGGCCAACGCGCAAGGCGCCATCATTGCCGTGCCGCCAAGAGCGAACGAGCCCTTAACGAATTGACGGCGAGTAATCGGTGGTAGAATAATTGGCAATTTGAGGGATTTAAAGTGGCTCCTTCGGTTGAATTTGAACTAACAACACTCCCGTTGAAAGTCAACGAGTTAAGGATGATGGGACACACGAAATGTGGAATAAGCTTAATGAGGTTGCAGAAAAGTGGCCCAAACTACCGAAGGAAATCCATGATGCCATATTGGCAATCGTTGGGTCGACTAAGGAAACATAATCCCCC
>JAAESJ010000123.1 GCA_024229495.1 Verrucomicrobiaceae bacterium
CCGCCTTCCTCCCACAGGCTTCCCCAGTAACCGGGTCCCATATCAACCTGATATCCGGGGACGTTTCCTGGAGTTACCGGGGTGAGGCGGATGCCAACTCCTGAATTGGCCCCATCACCGTTCATCTTGACCACTGCATGGAGTTCAAAATCGGCGAATTGTTCCTTTGTCCAGGCAAAGTGATGGTCTCCCCCGGTGGACTCGGCGTGTAAGCGGCCTTCCTCAATTTTCCAAAATGCCGGTTCAAATTCCCAGGGGACATTATCGGCCAGAAGATCCTGCCAGCCATCTCCCACCGGCTTGTTGCCTTTTAAGGCGCCGCGATCGGGAAGGGTTACCTTCAGATTGTTGAAGAGCTCGTTCATGATAGCCACGGTTTCATTGACCAGGGCCGTTCCACCCTCTGGTCCCACGGCGCAGCTTTCCGGGATCGCCCCATAGCCACCTCCCTGGACCGCCTCTCTGGTGGGCAGGTAGTGAGCGGGTCCTGTTAGCTGAACCACGCAGGTCATGTGGGCATCGCTGCGGGCCAGCATGCGCAATCCATATTCTGTGTAGAGTTCAAATTGGTTGGTGCAGATAGCCACCTCACCGATTCGCAAGACATGGATTTCCGAGTCGTAGGCGTAATTTTCCCGTTTCGACATGGCCTCCTGCCGCTTGAGTAACTGGGAGCGCCAAGAGATGGGGCGGGCCAGGGAATGTGCTCTTTCCGGTTCCGCTTTAAGTTCCTCGGAAAGGCTGTCTCGCCAACCGCGGATTTCCTGTAACTCTTTTCCGGTGAGTTTCCATCCGGGCAGGGGCAGTAATCTCATTACGTGTGCGTGACGGAACTGATGGTGACGTTCGTTATGAACGAGGTTGTATGTATCAATGACCGAGTTGGCGATACGTCGTCCGAACTCTTCAAGCCATGAGTTCAGTCCACGGAGCTTGCGCATGCGATCCTCTGCCTCCACATGCACCCGGCGATGGGGTCCCTGGTCTCCAGAGGCTCCACACCAGGCGAGTGTCACAAAATCCTTTCCCAGTTTTTTCTTCAATCTGACACGAACAGGGTGCCAGAAGTCCGCACTGATCTTCCTTGAGCCAAAGTATTCCTGGGAGGGTGACCAGACATTGACTGCAGCTGCCAGTGGTTTACCCGCCTGATCAAAAAAGAAAATCATGGGTAACCCCTGGTATTCCGGGCCTTCGGGACCCTTGTAATCAGGGCGATCCATGTCGGCATATACCTGGGCTGATCCATTTAGGTATGTCGTGCGGCGGTTATAGGCGACCATGGCGCTTCCCAGTCCCCAGGCGATGCTGCCTTTTTGCAGATTTTCATGTGCGGTGACAATGCCCCTGGTGACCTGCCCGACGAAGAAGTCAATATACTCTGCAACGGACATCGCATGCTTTGGTATAATGAAGTTGTCCCGCATGACTACCGGGGCCTGGTGGGTGTGCGTGGTGCTGATGAAAATCTTACTGACGTCCCATTCCGGATAGCGAAGAGCTATTTTTTTGCGGACCGCGTGAACCATTTCCATTGGCAAGTGGACCAAGTCTGCGCTGACCATGACTGAGCGCTCGCTCACCTTCCGGTCATTCCTGGACTCGATAATTACCACGCTGGCCACGATTGGTGACTGGATGCCGTCTGAAATCCGCAGGGCGAATGCGCCCTCGAGGGCAACGGGACGATCCGGTGTAATGCTGATCTCTGAAGCACCGATGTAGACTTCCTGACCCATGGCCACGTCCAGGCTTCCCGGCACCAAGAAAGACAGGCAAATATAGGCCGTGAGGCAGTTGAGGTAAGAGTTTACGATGCTCATTTGGATATCTTTAGATGACTTGTCCGGATTTATTGACTCTTGTCAGGGGCTTTATCCTGCATGACCCAACTCATGTTGAAACGTGCCATCCAGTCCTTATTGGAGGCCAGGTAAATCATGCCTTCACTTGGTGTTCCGGTGCGCCCGGCGGCAAGCCAAGTGTAATTTCCAGGGCCTTTCCTGACCAGTTTGCGGATGGACCAGGTTTGGCCGCCGTCGCTGCTTCTCTTGACGGTTACGCGCTTCTCGTTGCGCGCTTCCTTGAAGAGGAGCACGGTGCCGTCCATGGCCACGGTCAGTGTGCACATCACGGGAATCTCCTCGTCCCAGATTTCAAGGACGGGTTTTTGCGTGTTGGGTGGAAAGGGATTACCGGCAATTTCCGCCGCTGCGGGGTTTGTCCCGGCAGCGCCTGCCCATAGGGAGGTCATCATCATCAGTGCAAACTGAGTCCTGTGAGCGGTGAGCGAAGTCATTGCGTTTTATTCTCTTATGCGATGATGCTTGCTAATTGATAGAGACTCAAGGATTCCTTGTTCACTTGGAAGCCCGGTAGTAGGGTGCTGACTGTGTTAAGAGGAATATTGGCGAATAGACCGGGCGAACTCGTAACAGAGTAAATGAACCCGGTATCAAGCGACTGCATATGTCAATTCTGGTCATAGGCTCACTTATCATCGACAATACATTCTATGTGCCCGCCCTTCCGTCGCGGGGAGAAACCGCTATTGCCTCCTCTGCGCTCACCTCATTCGGGGGAAAGGGGGCAAATCAGGCCATGGCGGCACGATCATCCGGTGGTGATGTGCATTTTCTCTGTTGTGTTGGTGATGACTCTCCCGGTAAGGAGTATCGGGAATACCTGTGCAGTCACGGGTTTGATCCTTTAGCACTTATCAGTGATGGGCAATTTTCTACAGGGTCGGCTTTCCTTGGTGTTGAGCGATCCGGGGAAAACTCCATTATCATCAACCCGGGAAGTAACCATGCGCTGCGCCCGGAGCACCTTGACGCAAACATCCACCTTTTTCAGCAATCGGGCATGCTTCTGCTGCAGCTGGAACTGCCCTTGGATACCATCATGCATGCCTGCCGGCTTGCCCGCGAGCATGAGGTTACCACACTGATCAACCCGTCCCCCTGGAGTGATGATTTCAATACCGTTGACTTCCCTTGTGATATTCTCGTGATGAATGAACATGAAGCGGCTTCCTTTTCCGGTGAAAAGGAAATCCGCCTTGCGCCCGGTCTTCTCCAGGAGCGTCAACTGGAGACGATTATCGTTACTCACGGGGCAGGTCCAACCCTTGCGCTAACCCGTTCACAGGATGTTGTCCTGGAACTCAAGCCGCCGTGTGTCACCGCCGTGGACACGGTTGGGGCAGGTGATGCCTTTACCGGCGCATTGGCAGTTGCTTTGTCAGAGGGGCAAGACCTTGCCCGGGCACTGGGCTTTGCAAATGCGGCCGGTGCACTTTCCGTTACCCGGAAAGGAGCTCAGGGGGCGATTGCCAACCGGAAGGAGATTGAGTCTTTTCTCTCAGCCCTTGGGGGTGAAAAATCGCCCGGTCTGACTGGGTAGCTCACGACTGTAACCGTGAGGCATTGCAGGATTGTTCAGTGTTTTTCCGACACTGATCAAGAATAAGGAAATTTCAATTTATGGCGAGTGAACATCAAATCAAGCAGGCGAGCGAACCCTGAAGTGGTCAAGTTACTCCCTTTGCCGCTTGTAAATGGACTTTTCAACCGGGGGACTGTGGTGTTATTGTGGTATGATATGGAAAAGTGTTTCCTGTAGTGATGCCCTGAGGGAATTGGCTTTCATTAATGATCAAATCGAGATTATCTATAAGATGTCGCTTAACATGAACTTATCGGCATTAGAGGAAACCCTGGTTAAGCTGAAGAGCACACGGATGCTCTCAGCAGAGGCCCAGGCAGCCATTGATCCGTTCCGTGACCAGACTCTTCGCATGGGGGTTTCTTTCATTTCTGCCTCTTCCACACACAGCACCCACCTTGGCAGTGCATACGACGGGGGCTCTACGGTGATTGGCAGGATTGATGACTGGGATGTTGAGATATCAGCCCTTTTGTTGCCCGGTGAAAATGATCGTGTCGAAGCTTTGGGTAAAGGGCAAATATTGGAGGTGCCGTTGGGTGTCCTTGACTACGATGCGCTTTACCAGCGAGTGATTTTCGGGCAATTGACAGAAGAAATCGATTCCATTTCCTCGACCCCTGAGCCGACCCCTGAGCCGACCCCTGAGCCGACCCCTGAGCCGACCCCTGAGCCGACCCCTGAGCCGACCCCTGAGCCGACCCCTGAG
>JAAESJ010000124.1 GCA_024229495.1 Verrucomicrobiaceae bacterium
CTCGCTCCGCACCCAAGCAAAACATGGGGAGTCGTGACTAGTGATTGCCTTCCGCAAGCCATCCTGATCGCAGCAGGGCTCATTGCTCTCGCTATTTGTGGTATTGCCAGGCGTGAGGAATGAGAAATTGGAAGCCTTTGCAACTAATCGGCAGCAAACTGCAACTCGGAGAGCATCCGGTAAACTCCACCCTCCTTGATCGAGAGCTCCTCGTGCGTTCCCGACTCTACAATTTGGCCGTCACGCAAGACTAGGATGCGGTCAGCCTCACGGATAGTCGACAGACGATGCGCGATGATGATCGAAGTGCGACCTTTCATCAGTCCATCAAGCGCCTCCTGCACAGCCTGCTCGCTCTCTGAGTCCAGGGAACTCGTTGCCTCGTCCAAAAGCAGGATCGCCGGGTCAGCAAGGATGGCACGGGCAATGGCAATGCGTTGTCGCTGACCCCCGGAAAGCTTAACTCCACGGTCACCGACCAGTGTCTCGTATCCCTCCGGGAAATCGCTGATAAAGCCGTGAGCATTGGCCTTCCTTGCCGCCTCCTCAATGTCCGCCTCCTCAGCACCGGTCCAGCCGTAGGCAATGTTCTCCTTAATGCTGCCCCCAAAGAGCAATACCTCCTGCGGCACGATGGCCATCTGGGAGCGCAGAGCCTGAAGGGAATAGTCCTGCGCATTCTTGCCGTCAAATCTAACCTCGCCGCTGCAGGGATCGTAAAAGCGTAACAGCAACTGCACGATGGTGGATTTCCCCGCCCCGCTTGGCCCGACAATAGCCACCCGTTCTCCCGGGGCAACCGTGAAGCTCACTGTCGCCAATACATCAATATCGGCCCGTGAGGGATAACTGAAGCTAACATCCTTCATCTCTACGCCACCATTGAAGCGTGTCACCTGAAGTGTGTCATCCAGACCGACATCCTCTGTTTCATCGGCTAGGATCTCCCTTACCCGGGCTGTTGCCCCGACCGCCTTGTGCACCTGGCTAAGAATGTCGGGAAAACTTCCCAACGCAGCTCCGATAAAGATACTGAAGAGAACAAAGCGATTGAACTCATGGAATTCAATCTCCCCCCTGCCCAGCATTCCTGAACCGTACCAAACCACGAAAGTAATAGCTCCAAAGAGAACGAAGATAATAAACGAAACAAAAAGGGCACGAGCTCTAGCGGCACCAAGGGTAACATCAACGAACCGCCCCAATGCGCCCGAATAGCGCCGGGTCTCGAATGCCTCATTGCTAAAGGACTTCACACTGCTAATTCCCTGCAGAGTCTCCTCAACAATCACATTACTGCCCGCCATCTCGTCCTGCGCGTCCTTTGAAAGGCTGCGAATCCCCCTGCCAAAGATACTCATGAGGATAACTACAACCGGAATGCAGGAGAGCATCACCGCCGTCAACTTCCAGGATGAGACAAAGATGAAGATGAGCCCCCCCACCAGCATGACACTCTGGCGGATGATCTGCGGGACAGTAAGGATCAAGGCATCGCGAATCAGCGTGAGGTCAGCTGCAATACGACTACTCAACTCACCCACACGATGCTCGGAGAAGTAGTTCATCGGCATCCTCACCAACTTAGAGTAGGTGTCCTTCCTGATGTCAGCCAAACCGGACTCTCCAGCAAAGGCAAACCAGCGAATTCGCCAATAGGCAATGAAAGCCTGCAGGGCAAGGACGGCGAGCAGAGTGAGAGCCACCCGGTCAATCTGGGAAGTCACGGAATCCGTTCCAACGTTAACCGCGCCACCAATCAACTCCCCCATTAGGTAAGGGAAAGCCAACGAAAGCGCCGCCGTGATAAAAAGACAGGCCAGAGCGGGAAAGAAATGGCGCCGGTAGGGCTTGAGGTAGGCAAAAAGGCGCAAAGCCTCACGCATGCTCTCGCGAGACTCCCGGCCGTCCTTTTTGTTTTTCCCCCACATGATTCAGGAGGAGCACTGAAGGAGAGATGTGCAAGGAACGCAAGTACGCTTATTGCCCGTTGCCCCTTTGCATCTATCGACTACTGCTTATACCTTCGAGCTCAATTAAGATGCCTCCAGCCATACAGAAGATCCTGCTTGCCCTCGCCCTCGTGTTCTCGGTCATCCTGGGAACATCGCTGCGGGTGGAGGAGCTGAGTCTGCGGCCGATGCACACCGATGAGGCCGTGCAGGCCTACCGCATGGGCGAATTGCTTGCCGGCGAAGGTTTTGAATACAACCCGAGCGATGGTCACGGCCCAGGACTCCTTCTCTTCTCTCTGCCCGTTGCACTGGCAAAGGGAGCCACCTCATACCTGCAGCTTGATGAGGCAACACTCAGGCTGACACCGGCCATCTTCGGCATCGCCCTGATCGCGGCAGCCTTGCTCTTCCGCAGCCTGATTGGCAATACCGGGGTCGCCGTCGCCGCCCTGCTCACAGCCATTTCACCAATGCACGTATTCTTCAGCCGCTACTACATCATGGAGTTGCCCATGGTATTGCTGCTCGCCGCCTTCCTTTTCTTCATATGGAAGTATTTCCGCAACCAACAACTACGCTGGATGATCTTCGCCGGCGCGATGGCCGCATTAATGCACGCCACCAAGGAAACCTTCGTCATCTCCATCTTCGCGCTGGTCGCAGCGGCCCTCATCGCCTGGCTTATTGAGGAGGCAACAAGACGCAAGGCTGCAAGGTTGGCTGTAATCCCCCTCATTCGTCATATCACCATCGGGCTGATACTCAGCTTGATAATTTCAGCCGCGCTCTATTCCCTGTTCTTTACCAATATCGAGGCCATCCCGAAAAGCTACTCAACCTACCTCCATTATTTGGACCGGGCTGAGGGGAGTGGCCATGAGAAGCCCTTCATGTATTACATGGAGCTGTTAGCCTGGAAAAAAATGGAACTCTACACATGGAGTGAAATTTTGATCCTCATGCTTTGCATCATTGGTGCCGTGGCCGCTTTCATCCGCCGCGACCTACCTGAGAAACAACAGGTATTCCTGCGCCTTCTTGCCCTCTATGCGCTGCTTACTCTCCTGATCTACTCTGCCATCGCCTACAAGACTCCATGGTCTATCCTTGCCTTTCTCCACGCAGGCATTCTGCTGGCCGGTTTCGGCTTCGGATCGCTGTTGAAGTTTGCAAAGTCAATACCCAATCGGTTCATCGGGGCGACAACCGGAATACTTGCAACCGCGATCCTCCTCCTTGGATGCAGCAACCTCCTAAAGCAGGACCAGATCGCCAACTTCAAGTCCAGTGGCACAAAATCCCGGCAAAAAAGCGAAACGCCCCCGGGTAAGATGGAAACACTCTGGCACGAACACTTCAACCCATCGAACCGTTCACGTTCACAAGCGCCATTTAATGCGGATCGCAACCCATACATCTACTCGCACACCTCTCCCAGCCTGGTCTCAAGGCTTGTCGCACAGGTAAGGGAACTAGGAGACATTAAACCGGAGCTATCCATCCTTGTATGTCACCCTGAAACCGGATGGCCTCTACCCTACTATTTCCGCGCCATCTCGAATGCCGGCTACCCCCAGCATCCCCGTTATCTAAAGGCGGCGGTAGCAAGCGACGTGATTATCTGTGACGCTGCATACGACGAGCAGATCGCCGACAAACTGGGTGAGAGATACATCGGTCCCGACATGATGAACCTGCGCGACAATGTCATGCTGCACGTCTACATCGAGCGGGAACTGTTCTTTGAAATGGTCGAGCGCCGCTCAAGCCCGGGCCCATGAAAGATGAACACCACAGGCTGGGGGCTCATGCAATGGCCACGGAGTTCCAGATCTTCATCGCCGGGACCGGCGAGGCAAAAGCCCACGCCTGCGCCGCCGAAGCCTTGCGCGACCTCGAGACACTGGAGGCTGAGCTAAGCCGGTTTCGCGACGGCAGTGACATCTCACGACTAAACCACCTCGCCCCGGGTGAAAGCACCCCAATTGGAGAAGCCACCTTCGATTGCATCTCGCTTGCCAAGGATGTCCACTCAGCCACCAACGGCGCTTTCGACATCACCATCGGCCCTCTCTTGGCAGTCTTGACCAATCCTGACCATTCGCCACGCCAACCCAGTCAATCAGAACTGAACCGTGCACGCGAAGCCATCGGGATCGATAAGATTATTCTCACCCCGGAAACCCTCGAGGCATCGGTTACCGGCAAGGATGTCTGGCTCGACCTGGGCGGCCTTGGCAAAGGATACGCCCTCGACCAGATGGCATCCATCCTGAAGGAAAGCGGCATCGACAATGCGCTACTTGATGCCGGAGGAAGCACCCTTCTTGCCTTTGGAGAAGGCCCCTCCGGTGATGGCTGGCCTGTCGGCACCGGTGAGCCCGAAATTCCCGGCATCACCCTGAAGGATCAATCCCTAAGCGGATCAGGATTTACCGAGAGGGGTGAACATATCATCGATCCCCGCGGTGGACTCCGGGTCACCGCCAAGAAAAAAAATGCATGGGCACTGGCTCCATTTGCAGCATTAGCTGATGCTCTTTCCACGGCATTTCTGGTCATGAATTCAGGGGAAATTACCGCCTTTTGCTCCAACCATGATGATATTGAAGCAATCCTGCCGGCTTGAAAATGTATTCAGTTTTCAAACGCGCCGGACGACTTATGTTGAGCCCTGCCGTCAACCCGCTTGAAGCCGGTTAAATATGCCGACATCCTCTGACAAACTGAGAAAACCACCAATCACCACAAGCCCTGTCGGCTCCTGGTTCCTCACTCATCCCCGCTCGGTCACATTGTGCGCACTTCTTGCCGTGGTCGCCGCCAGCGCACACCTGCTGGTTCGCTCCCTGAATGCATATCAGCAAAACTCAATAGAGATCATCGAGGAGAGCACTGAGGCGATCGTCATCTTCGAATTTATCCGCAAATCCTATCTTCTTTGTCTCTGGCTACTGCTTCCCGTGCTATCGCTACACCTCATACGCGCACGCCGTGAAGGACCACCCTTTAAAGGAATCCTTATGGCCAGCCTTGCAATCTTTGCGGCATGGATCGCAACTGAAATCACCAAGGCCGGCGCATCTCGATTGCAACTTGCCGGAGTGGAACCCTCGGCAATCAATTCTGCTTTCCGCCTCATTCTCATTGGCAGCATTATCCTCTCCCCTCCTATCATTGTAGCTCTCTATTCCCGGGCCCCCTTGCTATCAAGGTATATCCTACGGCAATTCTTTACCCCGTTTGCGTATTGCCTTTCAGGATTCATCATCATCTGGCTAATTATTGATTTGAGCGACAACGGCCCCGATTTCTTTGATGCCAAGGCGTCTCTTTCCACTGTTCTCCGATATTACACTGTCCAGGTGCCACAGGTCATCGTGATGATCCTGCCCATCACCCTGCTCCTTGCCCTGTTGTATTCGTTAAGCCGGATGTCGAAATCCAACGAGATCATCTCGATGATCTCCGCCGGACAAAGTCTACGCCTCATCCTGATGCCACTGTTCCTGAGCGGATTTTACCTTTCGCTGGTATCACTCGCTCTTAATTATGAATGGGCTCCCGAAGCCGAGGCTCGCAAGGAAGCCGTGATGTCAGAAATGAAAGAAAGCGCATCGGGAAAGAAAAAACGCTATGCCGCGTATGCCCGCCTCTACAGGAACCGCGAAGATCGTCGCACTTGGTTTGTGGGCAGGATTCCCTTTGACCTCGCCGGCGATAAGCTCGGCAACATTGAGATCTACCAGGCCGACAAATCCGGTAACACAAAACTTGCCTATTTCGCCGAGAGGGCAGCTTGGAACTACTTCACCAGAGAATGGCGACTGATCCGAGGGGCGACCGTTTCTTTTGACAGCAGCGGAAACGTGCTCAGCCAATATCGTTTTGACGTTAGGGTAATAAGCAATTGGCGCGAAACGCCATGGAAAATATTCAGCGGCAGCCTTGTTCCTGAACAGCTCGGGGTGCCAGGACTCGCCTTCCACATCAAGACAAACTCCGACCAGCCTGAAAGGCTGCTTGCCTCGTTTAAAACACATTGGCATTATCGTTGGGCACTTCCCTGGAGCTGCCTCGGCATCACCCTTATCGCAGCGCCAATGGGGATCGTCTTCTCCCGACAGGGGATGATGAGCAGCGTGGCCGCAGCATTAATCATCTTCTTTGGAATGCTTGTGTGTGAAAATATTTGCCTGGCCCTTGCCCAGAGCATGCGCATTCCCGCATTCTTTGGAGCATGGACTACAAACATCTTACTTATACTTGGAGGGATGCTCGTGCTGCACTTCAAATCCAGACACCGGGAATTACCAAAGCCGGGACTTGCAGGAGCCCTGAAATGGGTTAACGGAAAAATATTCCGTAACAAGGCCACTCCAAGTATTACCCCCTGAGGCCTGTTTCTCGACCAACCTATCAACCATTAATCCTATTTTCATGGCCCTCACTGACTCATGGCACATCCGTTTGCGTTCAAATACATGCCATGAAAGCAAGCAACCCTTCACTGACGGGGAATCATTCTACACCGCTATATTCCGCAATGAAGAAAAGGGGGAGTTTGAACGTCGCGATTTCTGCGTTTCCGCATGGGAAACCCTTGCAAATCATCCTGAAAGCTCAAAGCCCTATTCATTCTGGCGCACCACGTTTGAAGCCAGCCCGGAAGGGCCCAAGGATAAAGAAGTCGTAGGAAAGGAAAGCGCGGAAGCGATGCTTCGCAGATTAATTGAAGAAGATGACGCAAAGAGCGAAAACGCACGCTACATCCTTGCCGTCATGCTGGAACGGAAAAAAATATTCCGCCAGACAGACCTTCAGGAGAATAAAGGGGCGAGGATGCTCTTCTATGAACACATTAGGAGCGGCGAAGCATTTATCGTGCGTGACCCCAACCTAAAGCTCACCGAAATTGACGCGGTGCAGGAAGAGGTAGCCCGATGGCTTGATACCGGCGATGAGCGAGGCGCTTCAGAATCCAGTGAAGCCGGAAGCGATGCTGAAACCGAAGAATCGCAAACGCAGTAACCTGAGCCCCTTTCAGCCTCGAAGCAGGATTGCCAGCGCTCTAAATTTCCCGGG
The DNA here is from genome assembly GCA_024229495.1 of Verrucomicrobiaceae bacterium. Taxonomy (GTDB): domain Bacteria; phylum Verrucomicrobiota; class Verrucomicrobiia; order Verrucomicrobiales; family DEV007; genus CACIUL01. The sequence goes on from JAAESJ010000124.1 coordinate 7,041, forward strand.
GCGATAGCGCTTTTCAAAAACCCGGAATCCATCTTTAATCATCTTCTCAAGGATTATCCGGTAAATTTTTGACATCCGGCGCGCCGCACACAATGCCCTCCTGTCATCCCGCGGCACCCCTGAATTAGCCGCTTCAAAGTAAGCAATCGCCCTGTCCGCTTCAAAATGCATCAACTCGAGAAAGCCCTCTCCACTTCTGCCTGCAAGGAGATCCTGCCCCCTAACCCCGAACCTCTCAAGATCCTCCCGCGGAAGGTACAGGCGACCTTGAGCAGCATCCTCAGCAACATCCCTGAGTATATTGGTCAATTGCAGGGCATAACCAAGGTTGCGGGCATATTCACGGCTCGCCGGATGATTTGCTCCAAAAATATCCAGACTGATCAGCCCCACCGCACAAGCTGCCCGGTAACAATATGCCTTTAACTCGGCGAACGTTCTATAAGCCACTTTGCCAACGTCCATCTTCATGCCTCGAACAATCTCAATGAGAAGACTGACATCAAGGCTGTATTTACAGCAAATCCGCATGAGCTCAATCTGCACTTCATCAGGACTCTTAAAGCCTTCACTCAGCCCGCATTCCCAGGCGTTCAGATCTTCCAGTCGACGCTCATCGGGAACGCCGGGCTCATCAGCTATATCATCAACCACGCGACAGAACGCGTAAAAGGAAATCATATCTCGGCGGCGCTCTCTCGGAAGACAGGAAAGAGCAAGGGTCAAATTGGACTTTGCCCGCGATGCGATTCGTACAGGATCCGATTTTCTTGTCATCATACTACCGAACGGGCCCCTCAGCGCTTGTTACTAACGATCGTGCCTAAAAGCAGATGCCACAAAATCTCTATTCGACAACATCTCACAATTTTTCTTTGCGACTTGGCAAGCCGGCGGAACAGCGATGTGTCTGCTACCGACAACCAATCATCAACAGAAAGCTTTCGTCCTTTAGGGAATCCTCCCCCAATGCTCAAAGGGCCAATAAACCATTAATGCCGGACCTACCAAGTTAGGCTCTGGAACAGAGCCCCACATACGGCTATCTGAGCTGTTATAACTATTGTCACCAAGAGCCATGTAACGCCCATCAGCCAGTGAATACATACGCTTACCGTTGCCAACCCCTGACGACCATTCATCAGTCTTGGTGGCCGGCACATACCCATAACCTCTATACCCATTCCCGCTTCCTTTCCATACACGACGCACAAACTCCTCAGATGCAGGCTCACCATCAACATAAAGCTTTGGATCGCCATTGCGGATTTCAAGACGATCTCCAGGGAGTCCGGTCAGGCGCTTGATATAGTGTTGAGATCCCTGCGCCGGATTATCCAGCGGAATTCCGGTAATTCCTCCGGTGTTGAAAACAAAGACCTCGCCACGCTGCGGTCTGCGGAAATGATACGAGAACTTATTCACCAGGACCTGATCCCCGGTATCCACATACCCACGGATCCTTAAATCCTCTGAAATCCTATTATGTCCGCCAACACGCGGACTCATCCCCCCCCTGCCATTAGGATAAAACTGCAAAGACAGTTTTTTCAGCAGTCCCAAATCCGATCCATTGCCATCACCAAGCAACGATTTACGCGACACCCCCACCTTCACCGGCTCCATGGAAGGGTCAGCAAACGCGATGCGGGTCGAAGTGAAGAACTTGAACCTTGTCCGCTCCGCGATGCTGCTAATCTTCGCACCGGCCGGAATCGTGAAATCAACATAAGTCCGCCCTTCTATGACCTTATCGAAGGCTCTTCCCAGAAAGCCAGGAACCTCAAATTGATCATCCTGGGGGTAACCAATAATCCCATTGAGCGTGGGTTGCATCGATCCGGTAGGAATCCGGAAAGGCTGGACGAAATACGCGCGTATCCCGACAGCAATGATGACCGCAACAAAGATCACCTCAAGGTTCTCACGCAAGCCAGGATACGAGGATGGCGGCATCACTTCCTCACATGCGTCAGTAAGGGCTTTGGCGTTCCTCTTTATAGCCTCCTTCTCCTTTGTCGCTATCGCCTCCTCAAAGCCCGAAAGTTTTTCCTTAACCTTCTCAATCGACGCCGAAGGCAAAATATCCTGCTTGTAACGCAGAAACTTCTTCACTCCCTTCTTGAGCAGCTTTGCCTGTTTTAGATATTTTTTACCAAACACAATAGATTTCTAGTAATACAAGGAACTAATCTGATGAGGATTTCAAAACTTTAATGAAGGCCTCCTGGGGAATATTCACCTTGCCTATAGCTTTCATTTTCTTCTTCCCCTCTTTTTGTTTTTCCAGCAACTTACGCTTGCGGGTAATATCCCCCCCGTAACACTTCGCCGTCACATTCTTGCGCATCGCGGTGATGGTTTCCCGGGCAATAATGGAGCCTCCAACTGCAGCCTGTATTGGCACCTTGAATAACTGTTGTGGAATTACCTCTTTCAGTTTCTTGCACAACCGCCGCCCGTGAGCCTGCGCCTTGTCCTTATGGACAATAGTGCTGAACGCATCAACAGGCTCCTCATTGATGCGTATATCCATCTTCACCAGCTTCGCCACCTGGTATTTCGAATGTTCATAATCCATTGAACCGTAACCGCGAGTCATGCTCTTCATGCGATCATTGAAATCGACGAGAATTTCATTGAGAGGCAACACTGAAGTTAACATGACCCTCGACGTATCAAGCGTCTCGGTATGCTCAACCATCCCGCGCTTCTCGGTCATCAGCTGGATCAAGTCACCAATGAACTCATTGGGGGTGATAATGAATGCCCTGACTGTCGGCTCAAGAATCTCCTGTATCTCAGCCGGGTCCGGGAGGAATGTAGGATTGTCTATGAGCAGCTCCTCACCATTGGTCTTCCTCACCTCGTAGATTACGCTGGGGTAGGTTGATATCACATCCATACCGTATTCACGCCGCAACCTCTCCTGCACGATCTCCATGTGAAGGAGCCCAAGAAAGCCACAACGGAACCCAAAACCCAGGGCGGCTGAACTCTCAGCAGAATACTGAAACGCCGCATCGTTAATCTGCAGCTTCCCCATTGATAATTTCAATTGCTCGAAATCATCAGTAGTCACTGGATAAATGCCGGAAAACACCATGGGCTGAATCTCCTTGAATCCGGGCAAGGGCTCCGCTGCTGGATTGCGACTCTCCGTAACCGTGTCACCAATCTTCACTTCCGAGGAAGATTTCATGTTGGCGATCAGATAACCCACATCCCCGGTTTTCAAGACATCACACGCCTCCATCTTGGGCGTAAACACTCCTACCTCCTTCACCTCGTATGTTTTTCCTGTACTCATCATCCGAATCCCACTGCCGCGCCTAACCTCTCCTGAAAAAACCCTGATGTATGAAACCACTCCCCTGAATGAATTGAACACCGAATCAAATACCGATGCCCGAAGGTAAGAATCATCCACCTCAGAGGGAGGAGGCACACGCTCCACGATTGCCTCCAGAACATCACTTATACCTAGGGCCATCTTCGCACTTACCGGGATTGCCTCCTCTGCCGGTATCGCCAGTATGTCCTCTAACTGCCTGTGAGCCATATCAAGATCCGCACTCGGCAGGTCAATCTTGTTGATAACCGGCACGATGGTAAGCTCCTGGTCGGTGGCAAGATGAAGATTCGCCACAGTCTGTGCCTCGACCCCCTGCGCTGCATCAACAATCAAGATGGCTCCCTCACATGCTGCCAGACTTCGGGATACCTCATAGGAGAAATCCACGTGCCCGGGCGTGTCCAGTAAGTTCAACTTGTATGTCTGACCGTCCTTAGCCTCATATTCCATGGTCACCGGATGTGACTTAATGGTAATTCCCCGCTCTCTCTCCAAGTCCATTGAGTCAAGAAGCTGATCTTGTTGCTCCCTCTCCGTGATCGTTCTGGTATGTTCCAGCAACCGATCGGAAAGCGTGGTCTTCCCATGATCGATATGTGCAATGATTGAAAAATTACGTGTCCGCTCAGTGGTCATCTTGGGGCAGTTCCCGGATGGGATGCCCGTGCTGGACAGGCTGGGAACTATCCTAATACCCCTAAGCCACCTTGTAAAGCATGCTCAACCACCCTGAACCGGAGGCATAATGGCAATTTCCTGCCCGTCCTCAAGAGCATGGTCAAACCCCACATATTCAAGGTCGGCCGCCACGCGGATTTTCCGATGCCACTCCCGAAGACATGGCCACCGATCGTAAAGAACATCAAGCAGTTGGGAAATATCACCCACCCCTTCAGGAACGACAAAATCCATCTCCTCACAGTCAACAATATCCTGCAGCGCCGAGAAAAACAGAATTCTTATGACCATCAGCTATTTTCGATGTTCAGGAAGGATGTGCTCAGGCTTTAGCGTGCCTATGAACGGCAGATTACGATACCTCCCTTGATAGTCCAACCCGTAGCCCACCACAAACAAATCATCGATTTCAAACCCGACGTAATCAGGCTCAATGGAAGCTTCCCTGCCCGTTTGCTTATCCAGTAGAACTGCAACCCGAATACTTTGAGGCCGGCAAACGCCGGAAAGCTTGCCAATAATGGCCTCAAGAGTGCGTCCGCTATCGAGGATATCATCAACTATCAGGACATGTTCACCGGAGAGCTCAGGCATTCTAGTCATGTTGAACTTCACGCTGCCACTACTCTCAACCCCGCCGTGATAGCTCTCAACACTCAGGCATTCCATCTTAAGGGGCAACCGAATGCGCCTTAACAAGTCAGCCATCATCATCAGACTACCATGAAGCACTGCAACAACGGTCAACGACTTGCCCTGGTAATCCGCGGTAATCCCGGCCGCCAACTCATCAAGCCGGGCAAGAATTGTCGCCTCCTCAAAAAGGACTCTGTCTAAATGATCATGAGAATCACCAGGAATGGACATTGCTAACATTTGGATCAACCGTTAGCAGAGAGACTCCCATCCATGAACAAAAATCCTGAGAAAAAACAACTCGCAGACCTTCGCGTAAGCTACACAAAGGCATCACTGGGCATTCATGACAGCGATCCGGATCCTTTTGTCCAGTTCAAACACTGGCTAGACGAGGCAATAACCGCACAATTACTGGAGCCAAACGCAATGTCACTTGCGACCGTTAGCGAAAACGGTCACCCCTCAGTGCGCACGGTATTGCTCAAAGAGCTGAGTGCAGAAGGCTTCATCTTTTACACCAATTACGAAAGCCGTAAATCAGCGGAAATCAGTGACAACCCCAACGTGAGCCTCTGCTTCCTGTGGAAAGAACTCGAAAGGCAGGTTTTAATCTGCGGATCAGCATCACGCCTCTCGCGAGAATCCTCGGAAAAATACTTCAGAAGTCGCCCGCCCGGTCACCAAATCGGCGCATGGTCCTCCCTACAGAGCAATGAGATCCCTAATCGCCAATGGATGCAGGACAGAGAGTCTGAACTAACGAAAAAATTCTCAGGAACTGACATTCCTCTCCCTGACTTCTGGGGCGGGTATCTTGTAAAACCGCGTGAGATCGAGTTCTGGCAGGGACGCGAAAACCGCCTGCACGACAGGATCATGTATCGTAGCTGCGGAAAATCATGGGACAAGGTTCGGCTCAGCCCCTAAGCGCCGGAACCATCACCAATACTGGCACTGGCATCCCAGCAACTAGCACCAAATTCAGCTAATGCCCGTTCCCTCAAACCCTCAGGCCGCCTACCCTCATGCAGCAGGGCAAATAAAGTTGACCCCGAGCCCGACATCATTCCAACCTCAACCTCTGGCTGCTCAATCAACCATGCTTTCATTGCCGCCATCACAAGGTGCTTTGCAAAAACAGGCCGCTCAAGATCATTACATAAATCAATCCCAGTTAATGATTGCGGGGAATAGTCAACTCCGGGCAGCCCCCCTGACTGTGACCAGCGGGAATAAGCCCAAGCCGTGGCAACACTGAACGCAGGCTTAATCAGGAACACTTCCCGGTCTGGAATTTTCCCGAAAAAGGGAACCACCACTTCCCCTTTGCCCTTGCAAAGCGCAGGCTCGGGCTTGATAAAAAACGCTACATCAGCGCCAATCTCCGCGGCAAGCTCACGCAACTCAGTGACGGGAAGGGCCTCTCCTGAGATTTTGTTGAGCGCCCTAAGGGTTGCCGCTGCATCGCTACTGCCGCCACCTAGCCCTGCTCCGGAGGGAATGCGCTTGTTGAGAACAATCTCGCCATAGAATTGCTTGCCAGTCCGCGCTGAGAACACCCGCAACGCACGCATGATGAGATTATCCTCGCCAACCGGCAAAGCGGGATCATCGCACATCAAGCCAACTTCTCCACTCCCTAGGTTAAGAGCAAACCTTATTTCGTCCTCAACTCCGCAGAGTATAACCATCAGAGTTTCGACCTCATGGAATCCGTCTTCACGACGATTCAAAATCCGCAATGAAAGGTTGATCTTGGCAGGAGCTCGCTCAACATATGTCATCACATTCAATCCCTAAATCCAAAATCGAAATTTCCAATGTTTCATAACGTTTATTTTTGGCTTCACCAAGGCGCAGATGATTCAAAATTTGAGAAAGGCGCACAATCACTCTTTAAAATCGATGTCGTGAAGCACGGAACACTCGGTAAACTGGCTCCTACCCCGGAACGCCCGGTTACGGACAAAACCTTCCAATATCATCTTTGCCTAGAATTCAGCTCTATCGAAGATCACAACACCTACCAGCAACATCATCAACATCACCAGTTCGTCGAAGACTGCAGTGAACTCTGGTCCCGCGTAGTCGTTTATGACAGCGAACCGGTTTAAAACCCGTCTCTAAGGGCTTAATCCCAACAGGGCAAGCATCCTCCCTGTTCTACCTCCTTCACGTCGGTAAGAATAATAGCGCCCGGGATTGCTGGCGGTACAAATGCCCTCATCATGGACCTGAGCCTCAGGAATACCCGCACGAAGGCAGTCCTTGCGAATTATCGCCGCAAAGTCCTCTTCATAGGCCGGGGGGCGTATACAAGGGCTTAAAACGGCGACAAGGTCGTCAGGCGAAATTCCCATCTCCCGCATGGATAAAATGGCCCTTGTCACAATCCCCATCCCCGAGCCCTTCCTTCCAGAATGAACAAGAGCAACCCCCCTGCCCTTCTTGTCAGCAAGAAAAACAGCACAGCAATCAGCAACAAGGATAGCCAGCAAGATGCCGGGACGATCTGTCACCAGCGCATCTGCATCGGCAACAGGGGCGTCAAACCCGAGAACCCTCTCAACTCTCTCAACCGCCTTACCATGCACCTGTTCGGCAGCAGCAGTATCCTCAAGCCCATAACCCAAACCGGAGATGCCTGAACGGTAATATTGCCGCAAATTGACCAGGGCCGCCTGCCGATCCATACACACATCAATCCCAGGAGCCCGAAGAAGAAAAGAATGCTTCACCGAAGGGATCGCGTCAAGGGCCTCAAACCGCTCAACTTCAGGGACTAAGCTGGAAATATCGCCGTAATCCTTCATCCATCACCATGCCCCTATGGCAAAATTTCTCAATGGCGGAAAGCCGCCTGCTGCGGATTTTATGAACAACGTCAATGCGCTGTCTCGGCAAACGCCTTGCTAAAAGCGAGGAAATCTCCCGACTCTAAATAAAAAATCCACCCTCTCCTAGCCCGAATGGACTGTGAGAGGGTGGAGCGAAGGGAAATATTGTTAAGGGACGTTATTCCTCGCCATCCTTGAAATTATTAGAAGCCTCCATAATGGCTTCAGCAGCACCGGCATCCATACCGGCCATGACTTCAACAAGATTCTCAACGATGTCCTCGCGCATCTTGTCTACAAGATCGATGCCCTTACGGGTAATCTGCACCATCACCTTGCGACGGTCATCAGATGCGTGAAGGCGCTGGACGTAGCCGAGCTTCTCAAGACGATCGACGAGGCCGGTAGCCGCCGCCGTGGAATGCCCCATCTTCTTGGAGATATCCGTCATGGTGAGGTAATCCTCCTTGGCCAGGTATCCGAGGAGGAAAAACTGGGCAAATGAAACACTGCCTTTATTGAGTTCCTTCGAAAGATTAAGAAGAAACGAACGCTGCGTGAACATAATGAAATCCGCGAGGCGCCCGGCATCTTTCCGAACTGTCTTTATATTTTCGTTTACCGCTTGCATAAATCTTAAAAGTTACCGCCTGCAATTATTAGAGCAGGCATGATCATTATAAAACATGTATTAACGGTATTTGCAAGATTTATTTTAAAAAATCATAGTTACTATGATTTAAACCTCCGTTAACATCTATACCTTATAGTTAAATTTGGATAAATATCAAATGTGTTTTGCAAAAAAGTGAAAAATCCTTGATTATTAGAGGCTGGGCGAGCCTTTTGAGAATGCCCATCCCCGGATTTAGATAAAATTTATTAACATTTATCTGCGAATAACCGGTAATGTTTAGTCATTCAATGGGAATATCACAGGAATCCATGAACTTTGTTAGGCATGATGTTGCCGAAAACAATGAAAGCTTCACTTTCTAGAAGGTAACCGAAGGTTAATGGATATAGGCCCCCTTTCAGGCGATCTGATTATTGAGGCTGAGGATTGAACGCTACCCCTAACGATCCCAAAGCAACTTCACCTCCAACAAATCCCCAACGCCAATGTTTTTGCCTGCAGGAACCCTGGCCAGCGCATTGGATTGGCTTAAAGCCAACACATTCTGTGGGGATTGGCATGCCGCCGCCAAAAAACCGGCAGCATCATCGAAAACTCCCCTGACATAATGTGGCCGGTTGCCTGAGTTTGAAATTACTGACAGGGATTTTGCACTCACGCAACGCATCCCAAGCTTCCCACGCCCGGATCCAAGCCGCAATTGCAAGGCCGGCAGGACAAAAATCAAGAACCCTACTAACGCTGAAACGGGATTTCCCGGCAAACCGAAAAGCTGACCTCCCTTACCAAATGAAGCGTATAAGAAAGGCTTTCCTGGCTTAATTCTTACTCGCCAAAACTCAATATTCACTCCGCATTGGTCCAGCGCTTGCCTTACCTTGTCCCGCCCCCCCACGGACATTCCACCAGCAACTAACACGACGTCAGCACTCTGCGTGGCCTTCCGGATGGCATTAAGTGTCGGGTGCAGCTCATCACCCACATGCTGGAATTCGACACTGGGAATACCCAAATTCCTCACTGCCCCCTCAAGCATTGCCGCATTACTATTAAATACCTGTCCAAACCCCAGTTTGCTAACACCCGGCTCAACCAGCTCATCCCCTGTAGTAATAACCGCCACTCTCGGCCATCGAGCCACGGCTAAGCTGCTTATCCCTTGAGAGGCAAGAAGCCCCATCTCTGCAGGTTCTACCCGCTGACCTGATTCAGCTATTCTCTGTCCACTGCACACCACAACACCACGGCGCCGGGTATATTCCCCCAATTCAACCCCTTCATCTACAATAAGTTCCCCATCTTCAACCCGCACACCCTCCTGCATTACAACTGTATCAGCACCAATTGGCAAAGGCGCTCCGGTATAAACTTTCATCGCCTCCCCCTTGCCCAATTTTCCCGGTTCCCCAATGCCGGCAGCATTAATCCCGGATATCCTCAACTTCCCTCCACCATCAAGAAGATCTGCTCGGCAAAGCGCATATCCGTCCATTGAGGATTGATCAAATCCAGGGAGGGCGATCCTGGAACGAATGTCCTCAAGTAAATAACGCCCGGCGGCATCAACAATGCTAACTTCCTCAGTTTCAGAGCGAAAAGTGGAGCTCAATATCCACTCAATAGCTGCAGATTCATCAATCATTCGGTATATCTGACACTCACCATATGTCTGCCGGCAAGGAATAGGAAGAGCGTTTTCCTTCGAAGGCTCACCTCCCAGCCCTAATCCTTTGCCTCGGTTTACTGGCCAAGGCCCGAACACTTCCGCCCTCGATTGCCTTTAACCCGGAACCTTCCCTCTCGCGAAGGGGGCATCTTCAATCATCCGGAAACAGATGGATATCTCCGCATTGCTGACAAAAGATGGTGAATCCTGTAGCCCAGTCATTTGTGGACAAAAACTCCAATTTCTAACGAACTCACCAAAACATTGACGTTTGCAGCATCATTTGGTTTAGTTCCGCGCTTGATCGCCCTTCGGGGCTTCAGTTCCTCTAAAGGTGAGATGGCTGAGTGGTCGAAAGCGCTTCTTTGCTAAAGAAGTGAACCTCAAAAGGGTTCCGTGGGTTCGAATCCCACTCTCACCGCCATTCTGCCTAGGCACTTGCCGGCAAGCTATTCTTGATTTTCCGGTGGCCTTTTCCTCGAAAAAATGCCCCACACGCAGTGAAAGATAGAGTAACTTAAAACAGCAATAAATGCGGCGCTTAAAACCACACCCAGTGTTAATGAGGATATCTTCTCAAAACTCGTTCTCTCTCCGCCACCGCTTCCAAACAGTACACTTTCCCCAAGATTCTCCTGCAGGTGCAAAAGCGGGAGCCAGGTCAGCGGATTGGATACCCATACCGCAGCAACGGCAAGCGGTATGTTGGCACGACAGAGAATTGCCAGTGTTGTGGCCAGCAGGGTCTGAATCGGAGCCGGGGGAAGCATTGCAACAGCTAGTCCAAGGGACAAGCCAAGTGCCATCGGCTGCCTGTCAGCCAACCAAAGGCTACGGTGTAAAACGCGGCTCGCCAGCCAGTATTTGACCCTGTTCCCGCTATGAAACCGATGCTTACGCAACGAACGATACCTCCTGCGAACAAATCTTTTCCAACGCTTTCTCACAAATAGATGGGCTCATGTGAGCCCTTGATCAATTTATCATTACAGTCACACAGCTACCGAGCAACCCTTTGCAGTGAATTATTCCGACGCCATTATCCTGGGCATCGTCCAGGGGTTGACTGAGTTCCTCCCGGTATCCTCTTCGGGTCACCTGGCAATCACTCAGGAAATCATCGGCATTGGTGCAGACAAGACACCGATCATCTTTGACCTCCTGCTCCATGTTGCCACCCTAGTAGCAGTCCTTATTTATTTCCGGAAAAGGCTCATCTTGCTCACCCTTGCCATCTTTGACCGCAGTCAAAAGGAAGAACGGCGCCTCATCATGTTGCTCTGCCTTGCTACGATCCCTATTGTTATTACCGGATTATGCCTAAAAGACCCGCTTGAGCAGGTGCGTGAACACCCGGCAATCGTATCACTTTTACTTTGTTTCACGGGACTTATCTTATTCCTGCCTGGATTGATTAAGGCTAAACCCAACCAAGCCCCAAACGTTCGTTCCTCAATCCTGGTTGGCTTGGCCCAATCGCTGGCTCTCTTGCCGGGAATCAGCCGTTCCGGTTCCACCATTGCCGCCGGATTAGCGCTGGGAATCCGTCCTGCCCTCGCTGCAGAATTCTCGTTCCTTCTTGCCATTCCCGCCATCAGTGGCGCTACGCTATTGAAACTTGACGCCATTAGCTCAATCCAAAAAGAGGAGTTTGCCATCTATCTGACGGGTATAGGCGCAGCCTTCATCACTGGCCTGCTTGCCATTTATGCAGTAATTTCCTCAATCCGGCATGGGAAATTCGCTTATTTTGGCGTCTACTGCATCACACTAGGAATTGGAGGGTTGATCTATTTCTCAGCGAGGTGAAAATCAAACAACCTTAAAGCCTCCCACGCTCTTGCCTGTATTTTGTACCTACTCAATAAAATCCCGATAGCCCTCTGTGGGTTGGCTCTCATCACGCCTAATCTTGCGGTGGCAGCCATTGACTATCTTGCAATACCGCTGGCATCAGGATTCGACTTCCCGGTCGGCAAACCCGACTCCAAAGGATACTACAAAGCTCGAGGATTCTGGCCTAACGGGCACCTCGGCGAAGACTGGAACGGACGTGGCGGGGGAAACACGGACCTCGGTGATCCCGTCAGCGCTATCGGTGATGGCATCGTTGTCCTGTCGAGGGACCTTCGCATGGGGTGGGGCAATGTCGTAATCATCAGACATGCATTCCTGGACAAAAGTAATAAGGTTAAATTCATCGACTCTTTATACGGCCACCTGAATGAACGCACCGTAGTACTTAACCAACGTATACTAAAAGGGCAAAAAATCGGCACCATCGGCACGAATCACGGAATGTATATCGCTCATCTTCATTTTGAGATCAGGAAAAACATTTCTATCGGCATGCATCGTTCAAAGTTCGCAAAAACCTATGCGAATTACTACAGCCCTACTTCCTTCATCCGAGCAAACCGTCAATGCCAGACGTCTCAAAAGCTCCACCCAACACCAGTCAACACCTTTGCTCCATATCCCGGGGGATCCCCTCGTGCAAAATTCCCCCGGATCGCATCCACTATCCTGAAAAAGCCATCACCAAGGGGGGATTCCAAAAAAATCATCCCAGAAGTTCAGAATTCGGTGAAGCCAGCTACTCCAAAGCCCGGCTTATTACGTGCATTAACATCTCCGCCGAGACTCACCCCAAAGGTTCAGGATATCATCACAGAGAAGAAAAAGCCCTCTTTACTCAATCCGGCTAAACCGCGGAAGCGCATCGGCCTGCTCAGCCGATTGCGAAGCAGGTTTTCTAAGGAGAGCAAACCACGAAGTAATAGCCGCCCCCGCGGCCTCTTCCCCCGTCGGTAATCTTACCAGTGGTGACATCACCACTTCAATGCATTCGATTACCCTTTGCGGTTTGCCAGAAGATAATACTCAAAACTGTCAACAAGAGCCCTCCAGCTGGCGACAATAATATTAAAGGAAACTCCGACAGTTCCCCAAGTCTTGTTGCCGTCGCTGGAAACAATCAACACCCTGGTCTTGGCGGCTGTTCCTGCCTGGCTATCTATTATCCGGACCTTGTAATCACACAATTCCATGCTCTTAATTTCCGGGTAAAATGGCTCCAACGCCTTGCGTAATGCACTATCAAGGGCATTGACCGGCCCCTCACCCTCCTCAACCGTGTACGCCGGCTCACCGTTGACCTCCAGCTTTACCGTAGCCTCACAGGTCTCATAATGGTTGCCAGGGTGCCTGCGCGTTGAACAGTGATATTCATGCAGAACAAAAAGCGGCTGGTAGCTGTCAACAGCCTTGCGAATTAGAAGCTCAAATGACCCCTCTGCCGCCTCGAATTCATAACCTTCCTTCTCAAGATCCTTAAGCCGGGAGAGTATCTCCCTAGCCTCATCCCCCCCCTTCTCAAGATCATGGCCCAACTCCTTGGCTTTCATCAGAACGTTACTCTGCCCCGAGAGTTCGGAAATCAGGATCACTTGGGAATTACCAACCGTCTCTGGAGTAATGTGCTCATAGCTGCTGGCTAATTTCTGCACTGCATTCACATGCATTCCGCCCTTATGAGAAAATGCCGTTCGCCCCACATAAGGCGCACGCTCGTTATGAAGGTTATTGCCAAGATCGTCCACAAAATGGGACATCAGGGTCAACTTTGAGACATCAACGCCAACCTCAATACCCATCTTAAGAGAAATGTTGGGAATAAGAGATGTCAGATTGCAATTACCGGTTCTCTCCCCATACCCGTTGATTGTACCCTGTATCTGTATTGCTCCAGAGCGGATTGCAGCCATGGCGTTTGCCACGCCCACCCCCGTGTCATCATGCGTGTGGATCCCAACCGGAATCTCCAGTCTATCGGCCACCGTAAGCGTCATCTTCTCGACCTCATGGGGCATTGTCCCGCCATTTGTGTCGCACAGGACCACAATATCAGCCCCCCCATCCTGTGCTGCCAGCAGCGTCGACATCGCATGATCGGGGTCATCCTTATAGCCGTCAAAAAAATGTTCAGCGTCATAGATAACTTCACGCCCACGCTCTTTTAAATATCGCGCAGTGTCATTAATCATTGCCCTGTTTTCCTCAGGGGTGGTTCGCAATACCTCCGTAACATGCAACTTCCAACTCTTTCCAAAAAAGGTGATTACCGGGGTTTCAGCCTCAAGGAGCGTTTGCACTTGTGGGTCTTCCTCGACGCTTTTATCAGCCCTTCTGGTGCTTCCGAAAGCGGCAATCTTCGCGTTCTTCCATTCACGCTTTGCCGCCTCGGTAAAAAAATCAACGTCCTTGGGATTAGATCCCGGCCAACCTCCTTCAATGTAATCGACCCCGAAATCATCGAGCTTCTCAGCAACACGAATTTTATCAAGTGAACTGAATGAGAGGCCAAGCCCCTGTGTGCCATCACGCAAGGTCGTATCGTAGATAGTTACAGATTGAGGAAGTGACATATTGAATATGTTATATTTTAAAAGGGTGTTCCCGGGGGCCGGGAGGATTAATGTGGATTCGACAAGGTAAGCCTATGCCACATAAACCGCACCTGCTTGAGTCAGGCTGCGATGATAAAAATCGGGGGAATTCCAATTCTAATGCTCACTAAAGACACTTTAATGCCAGCAACCAGTCCTGACAAGGCAATTCCCTGCTTTCAGTGGCGTTTGATAAGGTGCCCAAGCACTGCTATATCCACATAGTCACAATGCTCAAAGCCATAATCATACCAGCTTACAAGGCAGCGGAAACCCTGCCGAAAGTAATTGAACGTCTTCCTGACGAACTGGCAGAGCAGGGAAACAAGGTCATCGTCGTGAATGATTGCTGTCCTGACCGAACCGGCGAGATTGCCAATGACCTGGCCAGAACATATCCCTTCATTGAAGTCATTCATCACCAGCAAAACCGCGGGTATGGCGGAGCCCTAAAAAGCGGTCTGAAAAAAGGCTACGAATCGGGATTTGATGTCTTCTCGGTAGTGCATGCCGATGGCCAGTATGCCCCCGAGATAGCTCTGAGTATCTGTAAGCCGATCGAGAATAATGAGACTGAAATTGTCCAAGGTTCCAGAATGAAGGATGGCAACGCACGCGCCGGCGGAATGCCTTTGTTCTCCCGCTACATCCCAAATAAAATCCTGACGACAATGGAGAATATTGTCATCGGCACTAACGTTGCAGAGTTCCACAGCGGCTACATGGTATTTTCTCGCCGCTTACTTGAACTGGTCCCCTACCATAACCTGCAAAACAACTATAATTTTGATGCTGAGATGATGATCATGGCTCATCTCTGCAGGATTCCTATTGTAGAGGTCCCCATCCCGACCCGCTACGATGAAACGACATCCAGCCTAAATGCAATTCCTTACGGTCTCAACGTGCTGCGAATGATGTGGCAATTTACCACGGGTCATTACCGTCAACTGCTTGACGATCACGCAGCAGCAACCGGTCAACACGAACTCGTGTAACTTAGCGTGCACTATCTTAACAAGATCCGCAGCGTCCCACGCCGCAATCTCGTATTCTACGGCATCCTTCTCCTAATATTCTCTCTCATTATCCTTTATCTGCTTAATGCCGAGCTCCCCTGGAAAAAAGGCATCACTGCACGCAAGCTAGCAGGCAAAACGATCAAACCAGAGCATTATGCGGTCACCGGTCTCTGGTACGGCTCATGGATTTCTCTGTTTACTCTCCCTGTTCTTGCTGCGATAGGGCGATTAAGCCTCAGGAGACTGAGCCCGAATTTCACGCGGTTACGGGCTGGGCTTGGGAAAGATTCCTCCCCGGCATTTCTTGTGTTGGCCGCGATCGCAATCTCCATTGCCGCCTTGCAGCTCTTCCCCCGACTCGATAACAGCCTGTGGGGCGACGAAGATTACACGACAAGGCGGGCAATTATTGGGCAATGGGAGCGCAATGCCGAAGATCAACTGGCATTCCGCAAAGCCAAATGGACCGATACCCTATTCTACTACAAAACCCCCAACAACCATGTCCTCTTCAGTATCCTCGCCCGTATAGCGCACCTCGGCTACAACGATGAAGGAAACCCGGCCAACCTCCATTTTAAGGAGAGCCTGCTACGAACGCCGGCGTTCATATTCGGCCTGGGCTCTGTCATCTCACTTGGTTACCTGATTGCCGTAATCGGCTACCGAAGGGCGGCAATAGCAGCAATGTTCCTTCTCGCCCTCCATCCCTGGTATCTGCGTCACGCCTGCGAAGCGCGCGGCTATGCCATCGCGCTGTGCCTGGCTCCACTGGCTCTCACCTTTCTCATCAAGGCTCTCCGGCGGGGTCGCTGGCGTTACTGGAGCGCATTTGGCGCTGCCGAGTTCCTGCTATTCTACGCCTACCCGGGAACAATTTACATCCTGGTTCCTCTCAGCGCGGGAGCATTGTCTTACATCTGGATCACCAAAAAGGACCTGGCACGAGGCGACAAATTGACACTTACATCGAGGTGGTTTTCCTCATGCACTTTCGCCGCAATCCCCGCGATCATCCTGATGGCTCCCAACCTGCCCCAGATGCAAGCATATTTCGCTCGAGCAAGGGCTCAGGGAGAGCTTAGTATGAACTGGCTTTGGGACAACCTGTGCTACATGGGAACGGGAATGCCCTGGAACCCGTGGGAAGCCAACAACCCTAACTGCCTCTTCCTTGCAGAAACCCCGGCGATTTCACTGACCATCCTTGCCCTATTCTACGGATTCATTCTCCTTGGAGCATTGAGACTTAGTAAATCTGGATGTCGCTGGTTATTGTTCACGCTTTGCATCCCTTACCTGCTGATGTTGTCACATTCCCTTATCGGCAACGTTCTTCTCTACCAATGGTATGCAATTATCCATTTACCCTTTGCCCTTTGCCTCGCTTCAATCGGCCTTGAATGTATTTCTTCAACAATTCAATCCGTCCGCCTACGAACTCAGGCCGGCCTGTTGCTTCTCGCAGCATTCCTAATACCATACTCACTCCATACCAAGGCACAGAGAACGCTGCAACGTGACCAATCAGTAGAGCCATTACTTGAATCGGTAAGAATCACACGAAAGGTCCTCAACCCTCTTCATCCTGACGTTGATAATGCCATTACTGCACAGTTCTGCATGATCACTCCCGGGTATGACCCCACCAGCTACATCATCAAGAGAAAATACAGCCCTGAACCTGAGAAAAAATTACATTCGCTAATGCAAATGGCTGATGAAACCCGCAAACCCCTTCATGTCAACATCGGCCAACCTGCTCTTGCCCGACTGGAATGGCCTGAGCTCATGACCATCCTCGAAGATCAAGCATTATTCCAGGCTCTAGATCCACTTTACGGCCTGCAAAGTGGCTCCAGTCGTTATATTTTCCGTTATCTGGGCAAAGCATCATTGCCTATTAATCCATAATAGGGGAAAACAGTTAAACAGGCGCTTCAGGCCCTTCGCCCCATGGTTTCAATTACTATAGATAATGTCAGCAAGCGCTTCGGAAAGACTCTCGCTCTAGACAATATTTCACTTCACATCGAAGCCGGGGAGTTGTTCTTTCTTCTTGGCTCAAGCGGGTGCGGAAAAACCACTCTCTTACGGCATATCGCAGGCTTCTATGCTCCGGACAAGGGCAAAATCCTTTTTGGCAAGGATGACGTTACCAACACACCTCCTCATAAGCGCAACACTGCCATGATGTTCCAGAGCTATGCCCTCTGGCCACACATGAGTGTTGCAAAAAATGTTGCCTTTGGTCTTGAGGAACAACGAATGCAAAAACAGGAAATCAGAAACAATGTTTCCGAGGCGCTCCACACCGTAAAAATGGCCGAATGCTCGGAACGCAAAATTAACGAGCTTTCAGGCGGACAACAGCAACGAGTCGCGCTAGCAAGAGCTCTAATTGTGCGCCCAAGATGCCTTCTTCTTGATGAGCCCCTATCCAATCTCGATGCAAAATTGCGCCTTGAAATGCGCAGCGAAATCCGACGAATATGTAAAGAATTCGGGCTTACCGCAATCTATGTCACTCACGACCAGAAAGAAGCGCTTTCCATCGCTGATAGAATTGCGGTCCTCGACAGCGGCACTGTTTCCCAAGTGGGAACCCCCCAGGAAATCTATCGTTCTCCCAGAAGCAAATCGGTGGCAGGATTCATTGGGGAAACGAACTTTGTTCCAGGAACGGTTAAAGCATCCAATGCCGATGGACGCGTCGAGGTGACAACCCGCCACGGTTCATTTATTGGCCGCAAAGCATCCCCCGCCTGGGAGCCTGTTATCGCAGATTCAGTTACTCTCTCAATTAGGCCTGAAGCCTTCACTGTTTCAGAAAGCAACTCCGAAACGAACTCTATCACAGGGAAACTCGCCTCCTTAACATATCTCGGAGAGATTGCGCAATATGGCATCGCCATGGAAGGAGACACCCTGCTGCAAGTAGCAGAACTCAACCCATCAATTCTCCACCACCCCGGAGAGGTGGAGTTCCATGCCTCAGTCGATCCCGATGACGTGGTTATTATCAATAACTAAGCGCCATGACCCTCAAATTGATCGCGATCGGGTTTGCACTCTTAGTGACCTTGAGTGCCCCGTTCCTACTAAGACCAGGAACGGGCATCACCGCAGGAAATTCTGACATCACCATTTCCGTCATCACTCCCCACAACGAATCCATACGCCATGAATTCGGTCTCGCCTTCGCAAGGCACATGAAACTAACGCGCAACAAGACGGTTCATATTGACTGGCGCACCCCGGGATCCGGAACTGCAGACCTTGAACGCTACCTACAAAGTGAATACCGAGCGAATTTTGAGCATTATTGGCGCGATACACTTCACAAGGAATGGAGCAATACCGAAGTTGCATCTCACTTTGACAATCGCAGACTTACACTCCCGGAAAACGAGATAAACGACAGCCCAAAACATGCGGCGAAGCGCGCTTTTCTTCAATCCAACGTCAGTTGTGGCGTAGATGTATTCTTCGGAGGGGGCGATTATCCCTTTAAGCGATTCGCTGAAATGGGCTACCTCGTTGATTCAGGGATTTTCAACCGGCATCCAGAATGGTTCTCCGAAAAGATAATTCCTTCAAAATTCAGTGGAGAGATCTATTACGACACCAAGCGCAGGTGGGTAGGAGCAAGCCTCTCTTCATTCGGCATATGCTACAACCCATTTGTTCTTCAGCGACTTGGGGTTAACACACCCCCCTCTCAATGGATGGACCTTGGTGAACCGGTATATTTCCGTAAAATCGCGATCGCGGATCCGACCAAAAGCGGATCTGTCACCAAGGCACTGGAAATGCTGGTTCAACAGCAAATGAGAAAGAAAGTGAAGGACGGCAATACTCAAGAGATCGCACTTACCGAAGGCTGGTCAAACGGATTGCAGTTAATTCGCCGCATCGGTGCAAACGCCCGGTATTTCACTGATTCCGCAACCAAGATCCCCTTTGACGTGGCCCAGGGGAACGCCGCCGCCGGAATGTGCATCGATTTCTACGGTCGCACTTATAATGAGATCACCAAGCATCCCGGTCGCGGTCCTCGTATCCACTACGTCACCCCGCATGGCGGTTCATCATTCAGCGTTGATCCAATTGCCATGCTAAGAGGCGCGCCTAATCCAGCAATCGCTCAGGCATTCATTGATTTTGTTATCTCCAAAGACGGCCAGAAAATCTGGGCCTTCCGCCCTCAGGAACCTGGAGGCCCCATTAAAAAAGCTCTGCGAAGACTCCCCATCCGCAAGGATCTATATTCACAGGAGAATACCCCGCATTGCTCTGATCCTGAAGTCCGCCCGTTCAGTGACATAACAGGCTTTGAATACATCTCGGCATGGACCGGCAGACACTTCAATCCCCTTCGTTTTATCGTTCGTGTCATGTGCATAGATACACATGAAGAACTGCAGAAGGCATGGCAAGCACTTATCAAATCAGGATTCCCGCCCAGGGCATTAGCCGCATTTAACCGAATTGATGGCAGCATTAGCTACAGAGCATGCCAGAAAGAGGGCAGCCTGGGAAAAATTCTTGGCGGAAAAAACAGTCTAGCAAAGGCAAGGCTGGCAAAGGCACTTGCCTCATCCTTCCGCACACAATACGCAGAGGTTATCAATTTGGCTGAAGCCGGGCACTGAAAGTGAGCAAACCAATCGCCTACATTGTATTCATAGCCACCGCGGCTTTCTTTGCACTGTTCTTTATTTGGCCAATCGCCACCACCGTTGAAGAGGCCTTTATTGATGATGGCCAATTCACTCTCGATTTTGTCGCCCACATCTTTGCCGACCCCCTGTATATAGAAGGACTCTCTAACGCGTTCCTAATCGCGACCTTCAGCACCTTGACTGCACTCCTGATAGCAATGCCTATGGCATTGATCGCTGATCGATATATTTTCCCCGGAAAAACCCTCCTAGGATCCCTCGTCCTGGTTCCGTTAATCCTGCCCCCATTCGTTGGCGCCATCGGAATTAAGCAAATTCTAGGGCAGGAAGGAGCCTTGAATATCCTGCTCTCGAAAACAGGCCTTGTCGACATGTCTGCCCCACCCGACTGGCTTGGGGAAGGACGATTCTGGGGAGTCGTAATCATGAACGCCCTTCATCTTTACCCGATCCTCTACCTCAATATCACCGCCGCACTTGCCAACCTTGATCCAGCCATGGAGGAATCGGCTCAAAACCTGGGCGCAACCCCCTGGTGCCGTTTCCGGAGAATTACCCTTCCCCTGGCGATGCCCGGAATCTTCGCAGGGGCAACTATTGTATTTATCTGGTCGTTCACTGAACTGGGCGTGCCGCTGATGTTCGATTATCAACGCGTGACCTCGGTGCAGATTTTCAACGGCATCAAGGACATCGGAGGAAATCCGATGCCATATGCTCTCGTTGCTGTGATGCTTGGATTCTCAGTAATCCTGTATATCGCAGGCAAACACTTCTTCGGTCGCAACAACTTCACGATGACGGGAAGGGCTGCCATTTCAACAAAACAGCGTAAAGCATCCCCCTTGGTGGGCATGCTGTGTTCTGGATTTTTCGCGTGCATCATCAGCCTTGCGATATTTCCACACATTGGAGTCATCCTGATGTCATTAGCAACAGACTGGTATCACTCGGTATTGCCGCAATCCTTAACCTTACAACATTATTCTGATGCCTTGGGGCACGAGCTAACCGTTCCGTCTATTGCCAACAGCCTCAAATATTCCTCCATCTCCACACTGCTTGACCTCGTTCTTGGAATCGCAATCGCCTATGTCATCGTGCGCAGCAGAATCCCTGGTCGAAACATTCTAGACGCAATTTCTATGCTTCCATTGGCTGTTCCCGGGCTTGTATTGGCCTTTGGCTACCTTGCCATGACCCGCGAAGGGCAACCATTCCACTTCCTCCTTCCGGAAGGCAACCCCACTCTGATATTGGTCATCGCCTATGCGGTGCGCAGGCTCCCATATGTTGTCCGCTCCGCAGTAGCAGGATTCCAGCAAACCTCTGTAGATCTGGAGGAAGCGGCTCAAAACCTTGGCGCGACTCCCCTGAGAACTCTAAAGAGGGTCACCATTCCGCTAATAACAGCCAACCTGATTGCCGGAGGCTTACTTGCCTTCGCCTTTGCCATGCTTGAGGTCTCTGACTCCCTGATCCTAGCCCAACAGCAACCTCATTACCCAATCACCAAAGCCATCTACACTCTTTTCGGGGCGCTTGGCAATGGGCATTTTTTAGCCTCTGCCCTCGGGGTCTGGTCCATGATTTTCCTGGCAATCACCATCATTGGCGCGAGCATAGCTCTTGGGAAAAAACTTGGGGCACTCTTCAGGGTGTAACTCACCGCACTCACCCTTGCCCATCGATCGGATAAGTGAACGATTTTTGCATTCCCTCTATCGGCATGCAAAAATAGCCAAGAAGTATATCCAGGCAATAAGCTGCCGAACCCTTCGACCCTTAACCCTCAGGGTTACTTTAACAGATTCACTGCACGTGAACGCTTGATCTCCCGGGTGATCCTGCGATGGATCTTTGCGGAAACACCTGTCACTCTGCGGGGAAGAATCTTTCCTGTATCAGTCGTGAAAAGAGTCAACACTTCCGGATTCTTGTAGTCAATTTGCTCCACCTGTATATCGAGACGCCGCCTCGGCATCTTGCGGTTTGCGCGTCGTAGGTTATAAGCCCGTTGTTCTGTCTTCGGTTCCATCAGATCTCAATCTGTTAATCAGGTTCTATCGTAACTCACGATGTAGTGTCCGACGCCTAAGAAAAGGGTTATACTTGACCTTCTCTAGACGACCCGGAGTCCGCAGGCTTTTCTTATTGCGGGTAGTAGTATACCGTGATGGAGGGGATCCCGCTTCCCGGGCCTCCGTGCATTCAATTATAATAGTATCGCGTGCCATCTTTTCTTTTTATCGTGCGAGGGTCGATAAGCTTAATCGTTATCTGAAGCAGATTCAAGCCCTGATCTATCATCCATAAAACCTACAAAGGCCTGCGCTGAAGGCCTTCTGCCGCCACGACCTCCTGACTCACGCTCTATCCTCGATTGACACTCTACGGTGTAACGGGCAAACGGAATGGCCTCGAGACGCGGGTGAGGAATCCTTTTCCCTGACATCTCACAAACCCCATAAGTCAGGTAATCAAGCCGCTTAAGCGCCTCCTCAATCTCATGCAATGCGTCTTGCTCCTGGGACAACAGATTTAGGGCAAAATCACGGTCATATGCATCACTTCCTGCATCTGCCTGATGCATACCGAACCCTGAGGCGTCTCCACCATCAGGATGAGAACGAATATTTTCCTTCGTCACTCCAACCATCGCATCCATCAATGAATCACGAAGATTCAAAAGCTTTTGTTTCTGTTGTTTTTCAAATTTGGTTAGCTCACGACTTTTTACGCTTTTCGGACGCACGGGAATCGGAGGAAAGAAATCCTCTTTGGCTTCCACCTTCTTCTTAGGGGTCGCCTTTTTCTTAGGGGCTACCTTCTTCTTAGGGGTCGCCTTCTTCTTAGGCGCTGCCTTCTTCTTAGGGGTCGCCTTCTTCTTAGGCGCTGCCTTCTTCTTAGGTGCTGCCTTCTTCTTAGGTGCTGCCTTCTTCTTAGGTGCTGCCTTTTTCTTAGGCGCTGCCTTTTTCTTAGGCGCTGCCTTTTTCTTAGGCGCTGCCTTTTTCTTAGGCGCTGCCTTCTTCTTAGGCGCTGCCTTCTTCTTAGGCGCTGCCTTTTTCTTAGGGGCTACCTTTTTC
>JAAESJ010000125.1 GCA_024229495.1 Verrucomicrobiaceae bacterium
ATATTTTCTGTCTGGTCACTTGCCCGTGTAATAGGCACTCTGTTCTCAGAATAAACAGTATCACCACTGTAGTAATCAACCTCTGGATTGTTTACTGTTGCTATTGTGCCTGATGCACCGCCGGCACCTGTTACTGTTTCTGTTCCGGCGAATGCTGTTAGATCACCATTTGCCTTTACACCTGTCCACTGTGTCTGAATGTATTTGAGTACCTTTGTACTTGAGTCAAAGTCTACAACCAAACCTTTGGCGCCAGTTGTTCCACCTGTAATAACTTCATCATTTACAAATGAACCTGGTGTGCCACTAAATGTAATTGACTTTAGAGCACTACGGGTATCAGCACTACAGATAGTTGTTGTGCCGTAGTCAAATGGATCACGAACAATACCGATGCGTCGGAAGTCTTGGTTGACTACAAAGTCACCAGAACCTGCCGTGCCGCTTAGTGTTGTATTCGTCATCACATAGAAACCACCGAGTTCTTCAACTGCATTGTAACCGTGGCCACCTTTAGGACCGATGATAGGTGTAACAATAGCAGAAGTAGAAGGAGTACCAATACCTGAGATGGAGTCTATCTTACAATCGGCAAATGTGTAGTTAGTACCTGCACCAACAGCAACAACATTAGATACCGCACCACCTGATACTGTGACTGTGAATGTTCCAGATGAACCGTCACCTCGCAGTGTCTGTGTTGAATATGTTCCGTTAGTGTAACCAGCACCACCGTTAGCGATGTGGTAATGTCTTACTGCACCATCAGTAGCAGCAGCTGATACTGTAGAGTCTGTATGTAGACCCATAAAATCTGTTGTTAGGAAACTACCTGCCTCTGTTGCAGTTAGTGAATACATATACTTCCAAACATAACCATCAGCAGTCGTGAGTTCACTAGTAGATGTTCCTGTTGGTTCAGTAGTTGATGCTGCACCAGCATTGTTCCACATACACTTGTAAACATTATTTGCCGAAGACCTTACATACATTTTTGTAGTGGTTGCAAACATATCAGTACCACCAGAAACGGTTGTTACTGTTGCGGAGTTGACTGTTGCACCATAGTCAGCACGATAATAGTCATAGACTGTACCTGTTGTCCAGTCGTGTCGTGGACATACATAAGAAACATCACTTGAGGTTACTTTCTTTGCAGCAATCATGTCACGATAGTACATCATTTCATCTTGCACATTGTCCAATGGAGTTGGAGGAGCACTATCTGTACCGCCACCAGCACCTGTACTAAATGCCTGAGGTCTGCCTACAAAAAGGTAATATACCGTAGGGGATGCTTCTCCAAATGATTCAAAAAATTGAAGAGCATTATTGTATCTAAATTTGTTTGTTACGATTGCTGCCATAGCATTATTTCCTAAAAATATTTATTCTATACTATTTATAACACTTTGTTAGGTCTTATAAAGAGTAATCTCCGTTGGTGGAGTAATGTTGTTTTTTCGTTTGGGGTAGTTTGTAAAGTCGGCAATACTAATATCAGTACCTTGATAGTCTTTAGCCCAATCCATAATACGATATCCAGAACTTTGGTCTTGGTCAATACCCCAACGAACTGAATCTAAACGAGCACCAGATGTGTGTGATGCCGCAGTTGTAGAATGGGCACCTCTCGTACAACCAGTTAGGTTATTAGTAGACTTACCAGTGTAATCTATCAACTCAGTACCAATCTGAATAGTGCCTGCTGTTGGATAGTTTGTTGCACTTGTTACAGCTATAGTAGTAACAGAATCGTTGATATTTCCGTTTAGTGTGCTGTATGGTATCTGTACAGCATAAACATTATGACTTCTAAAGGTCATAGTGTCTGCATTAGATTCAGTCATACTCTTGGCAAACATAAAGTCGGTGAAGTTATCGTATGTTGGTCCAAGGCCCAAATCAGAAGCATCTAGTTGTAAGTCTAAACTAAATTCTTGTGTTAGTGTTCTATCTCGTTCACCTAGTAGACCATAAACTGTAGTGATTGTTGCTGTTGATCCCGAACCAGCACCCGTAATAGTTTCTGCTGCTTGGAATATTCCAGAAACAGGAACATAGGTAACAATTCGTTTACCGGCATCACTAGTTTCTTCTTTAGATACTTTACCAGTTGCACCCGATGTACCACCAGTGATTGTTTCATATAAAGTAAATGCAGCACCAGATGTTATCAACAATGCTGGATCATACAATCTAGATTTGTCTGCTGGTTCGTTTGCCTCATCCATAGGTGATGGGTTGAGAGGTACTTGTGTTGTAGTACCCAAACGCATACCAAACAATGCTTGCCAGATAATCTTGTATGCTGGACCAAG
>JAAESJ010000126.1 GCA_024229495.1 Verrucomicrobiaceae bacterium
AATGACAAGGGAAGAGGCAACAAATCGTGCTGAGCACGTCCTCGACTTCGTCGGCCTTTCAGATGTTCGCCACAAGGAGGTCGGCAAGTACAGCAAGGGAATGAGGCAGAGGGTGAAAATTGCACACGCACTAGTCCATGATCCTGATCTGATTATCTTGGATGAGCCGCTTCATGGGTGCGACCCACTCGCCAGAACAAGCATTATGAGCGTAATCAGGGAGCTCGGAAACCGAGGAAAAACCGTAATCGTATCCAGCCACATACTAGAGGAGATTGAGAGGATAACTGAGCAGATTGTCATCCTTCACAATGGGAGGCTACTGGCTCTGGGCAACCTCCATGCAATCAGGGGGCTCCTCGACAAGCACCCTCACAGGATCCTGATCGAGACAGAGTCGCCAAGGGAGCTAGCCGAGGCGTTCATCTCTCGAGATCCAGTTTATGGAGTGAGGTTTCCCAATCCGGGATTCCTTGAAATCCAGACTAGCAACTTATCTGCCGCCCACTCAATATTGCCA
>JAAESJ010000127.1 GCA_024229495.1 Verrucomicrobiaceae bacterium
AAAAGCGGAGAACTCAACGCGATTACCACTGACCCCATCGGCAACCTTGATGGCGTGGAATCAGATGGTGCAGACGGATTCATTGTCACTGACTGGATCGCCGGCAAGGTAATCCATGTCAATGGTGACGGGAATGCACGTGCCCTTGCCACTTTCCCTAAAGGTGCGGCTGATCACGCCTACCTGCCGGAGAAAAAATGGCTACTCCTCCCTGAGATGCTGGAAAATAAGATTGGAGCCTTCGACCTAAAAAAGGCACTGAAGCCCTGAACCGATCAGGATAGATAGCCCTTAAAGGCATCCACTACAGTTTCAATCGCGCCCCTTGCAATATCAAGGTGAGTGACAAGGCGAACCTTGCCGCCACTGGCACCCATGAGCAGAATATTCCTTTCCCGCATGTATTCCACGACGCCGGTGAGGCTCTCTTCCGGGATGGAGGCAAGCACCATGTTGGTCTGCACCGGGTCAACTTCAACGCCTGGAATCACGCCAAGACCCTGCGCCATAAGATTCGCATTCTCATGATCCTCAGCAAGGCGATCGACATGATTTTCAAGGGCATATATCCCGGCCGCTGCCAGCAGACCTGACTGCCGCATTCCCCCGCCGAGCATCTTGCGCCAACGCTTGCCCTGCCTGATGAAATCCTTATCCCCCAGCAGGAGTGAACCCACCGGTGCACCAAGCCCCTTGGACAAACAAACCGACACCGAGTCAAAGTAACCGGTAATCCCTGTGACCGGAACACCCGATGCGACAGCCGCATTGAAAATTCTCGCACCGTCTAGGTGCAGCATTAACCCGTGCTCATTGGTAAACTTTCGCGCCTGCTCAAGATACTCAATGGGCAGGATTTTTCCCCATGTGGTATTCTCAAGGCACAACAACCGAGTGCGCGCAAAGTGATAGTCATCCGGCTTGATCAAGGCCTCAACCCTGCCAAGGTCGAGACTACCGTCAGGTTCCTGGTCAATGGGCTGTGGCTGGATGCTTCCAAGCACTGCCCCGCCACCGCCCTCAAAGAGATAGGTGTGCGCCTGTTGCCCGACAATGTATTCGTCCCCGCGCGCGCAGTGCGTGAGCAGTGCGATCAGGTTGGTCTGGGTGCCGCTCGGGGCAAAAAGCGCAGCCTCCATGCCAAGCATCTCTGCCGCCATGATTTCTAGGCCTATGACACTCGGGTCATCACCGAATACATCATCGCCCAGTTCTGCCCCTGCCATGGCTTCACGCATCGCGTCAGTGGGGCGGGTAACGGTATCACTGCGCAGGTCAATTTCTTGCATGACGCGCAAGCTACACAGATCTCACCCTCTCTCAAAGCAGGAAAACCATACCCCTTCGCCACGGGAACCCTGCCGTAACTCTCCCTGTTATAGGGAGTTTCCTTTATATAGCAGGGCTCAATGGGGAATTTTATCACTTCCGCCACACGCATTGACTGCAGGGAATTAATAGTCGAGTTTCCCCGTGCGCTGCATGGCAATCCATGAGCGACATCAACTGCCAACACGGTCTTTTTCTCCCGTAACAGGTCATCAACAATCCCTTGGTGATTCCCGATGAACTTCCACTTCATTTTCAATTCCATTTTCCGCCTCCTGGTAATGACTACCATTGCCATGCTCCTGTCCTTTGGCCTGGGATATTGCCTGTCTAGTGAATCACACAATGACTCAATCGCCGCAGATGGCTGGATTCTCTCGATTATCATTACCGCGAGCTCCTCTCTGCTCATGCTTATCGCATGGTGGTTAACAAAGAAACCAAAGGACGAAAACACTTCAACAAGTGAAACCAAGAAGGAACTGGTGGCCACCAGCACGATCCCCTGGCTGATCTGCGGCGTCTACGCGGCACTCCCCTACATTTTCTGCGCTCCCAATCTGCCACTGGACAAGGCACTTTTTGAGGCCGTGTCCGGGCTCACCACGACAGGGGCAACCGTGATCACTGACCTTCAGGAAATCCCGAAAACCATCCTGATCTGGCGCTCAATAACCCAATGGCTTGGCGGACTGGGCATCATCATCCTTTCCTTCCTGATCATCGGTCGCTCAGGCGGGGCTGGCAGGACAATGATCGGCGCCGAGTCATCCCTTCTCAGTCATGACCTGAAGGAAAGATCACTAAAGAGCCTGATCAGGAACCTTTGGGCATTATATATCTTCCTCACCCTCCTCTGCGCAGGCGGACTTCTTGCCTTCGGCTTGAGTCCCTTCCAGGCGATCAATCACGCGCTCACCACGACGGCAACCGCAGGATTCGGGACGGAGAACGACAGCTTCACCGGGTTTGGCACCGCCGCCAAACTCTGGACGATGTCCTTCATGCTTATCTGCTCACTGAGCTTCCCTCTCTACCTTGTTTTGATGAACCGTAAGAAAAAGATGGAACACCGCCTGCAGGAATTGCGACAGCATGAGGAAACCCGCTGGTTTCTCATCATCGCCTCAACGGCCATCACGGCCATCCTTGTCATCAATCACTTCAATCCCGTCGGCCAACCCGTAATCGACGCACTGTTCAACGTGGTCTCCATCGCGACAACCACCGGATTCGTGGCCGGTGACTACAACCAGTGGCCGTTGCTGGGAAAGGAAGTATTGCTTGTGCTGATGGTCATCGGCGGATGTGGTGGCTCCACGGCAGGTGGACTCAAAGTGTGGCGGATAATCCTCTGGGTGCGCTTCCTTCGCATTGAATTAATCCGGGCATTCCGTCCCCGCATGATCAGTCGCCCCACTATTAACAAACACCCTGTCGATGAAGGCGCCTTCGGGCAGCTCTTTATTGTATTGACAACAGCATCTTTCTTCCTTGCCGCGGGCACCCTGACCATGCAGCTCTTTGAGCCGGCAATGAGCACCATTGGTTGTATTTCTGCCGTTATCGCGAGCATGTTCAACATTGGCCCGGCCTTCGCTGAATTTGGTCCCACCAGCAACTATGCCAAGCTCTCAACAGCAAGCACCCTGATGCTTCCCGTGCTGATGATCCTAGGCCGTCTTGGGTTCGTCTTTGTCCTGGTGCTCTTCAGCCGTAAGCTGTGGAAACACTATTAAGCTTGACGCAGTCTGCAGGATTTTCACCGCGGCGCCATCAGCGTTGCAACCGCCCGATGACCCCGATCTCGGCAGCTGATCCAAAAGGTTGACCGTTGACCTCGGAGAGGACACGCACCTTGACATAACGCCCGGTAACCGGACCGCTTAAATCGGCGACTTGTGCGGAGCGCGCCTTGCCAAAAGTCGCCTTCAAATCCGGGACTTTCCCGAATTGGGGAGTCGATGAAACCAGGAACTCGGCCTTGGCAAACGCTCCGTTCCACCCACCATCCTGACGTGCCAGGTAACGAAAACCCGAAATGACATAATTCCTGCCCAGGTCGATGACCAGTTCATGCGGATGCTTGGCCACCCCATCCGAGAAACGACTGTGCCACAGGGTATGCGGATCACCGTCAATGGCATTGACTGCCCACTTGACGTTGCCGATATTCTCGCTGCTCACCTTGAGTATTTTCATGCTCTTTGGTGGGATAAGGCCCTTATCCTTGATTATATTGACCTTGCCGCGCTTCGGTTTCGGTGGCGGTTGATTCTTTGCGTTGCCCCACTTTGCCCAACGGTCACGCTCATGGCGGGTGCGCTGGGTAAACATCCCGGGCTCGGCCGGGGTATGTTCACGCAGGGCAATGGCTTTCATCCTGCTAACAATATCCGGGTGCTCACCGGCCAGGTTTTTCTTCTCACTGATATCCTTATCCATGTCAAAAAGCTCCCAACTCTCTTTCTTGCGGTCGAGCACGCCCTTCCAGTTGCCGGCGCGAACCGCGCACTGGTTGCCAAATTCCCAATAAAGGAAAGGATGCTTCTGTTGTTTTCCGCCCAGAAGCGTCGGCAAAAAAGAGAGGCCATCCAGATCACCGGGCGACTTGGCACCGGCAAGTTCTGCCAAAGTCGGGAACACGTCCGGCTGGTAAAACACCAAGTCACTGACCTGACCCGACTTGATCCTTCCCGGCCAGCGAACCATGGAGGAAATGCGCAGTCCTCCCTCATAGAGACTGCCCTTGCCGCCACGAAACTCAACACCATTGACCGGGTTGACATTGGGCCCGAAAAACCCACGCGGCTTCTCCTTGGAACGGAACCGGTCCTGCCCGCCATTGTCACCGGTAAAGAAAACAATCGTATCCTTCTCAAGTCCAAGTTCACTAAGCAGGTCGAGCACCTGACCGACATTGTGGTCCACCATGCTGACCATCGCGGCGTAATTCTTGACATCCTGCTTGATGGCAGGATCCCTGATCCACTCCTCCCCCTTGTAAAGGTCCCATGCCGGGTCGTCAGCGGGGATATCAAACATGCCGTGAGGAGGGGTGATCGGAAAATAGCAGAAGAAGGGCTTTTCCTTATTGGCCCGTATAAAGTCCAGTCCCTCCTCCATGATCCGGTAATGCGAATAGGTCTTCCCGGAACGGCCACCGATATTGCCCTCCAGCACAACCTCCTCACTGTTCCTGATCAGGTAGGGAGGATAAAAGGAGTGCGCGTGCACCTGGTCATAGTAGCCGAAGAACACGTCAAATCCGTGCTTCTCGGGCACCCCGGTCGAGTCACGCCCGCCACAGCCCCACTTGCCGAATCCGCCGGTGGCATAGCCCTTCGCCTTGAGTGCGCTGGCAATGGTCGGCTCACCGGCCCGCAACGGTGTTCCTCCGTCATTGGCACGCACCGAGGCGTGCCCTGCGTGTTTTCCCGTCATCAGGTTACAGCGCAACGGGGCACAGACAGGCGAGCCCGCATAGGCATGCGTAAAGCGGATACCCTCAGCCGCCATGCGGTCAATACGCGGCGTCTTGATGTAGGGATTGCCCATGTGAGAGAGCTCATAATAGGCAAGCTCATCGGACATAATGTAGACAATGTTGGGCAAGCGCTCAGCCAACAGGCTGTCGGAAAGAGCGAAAAGGAAAACAGGAAAGAGGGTAAAAAAACGCATAGCAGGCAACAAAGGAGACCAAGGCACAAATCTGTGTGCCGGGATTCAAAATAAAAAAAAGAGGAACCAGTTCCTACTTCAGCTCAGCCGCCTTGATATTGCGGAAATCAATTTCCATCACGCGGCTGCCGTGCAGCTGGATGCCGATCTTGCCCTTGGCAATTGCCGAGGCAGAGGTGTAGTTCATGACCTTCTCGCCGGCCAGCCAGACCGTGTAGTCCTTGCCTTTGGCCTCAATGCGCATGGTGTTCCAGTCGGAGGGCTTCAGCAGCTCCTTGATGCGCTTGGCCTCAACCGGGTAACCTTTCCCGGAGATGTATGGGGAGGCGGTCATGTCGCGCTTCAGGGAACCTGAGATCCCGATCTGGATCTGCTCCCTGCTGTTGCGCAGGTAAATGCCGGAGTCCACCGTGCCCTTGCCCATCCTGAAGTCGAACTCGATGACAAAGTCGCTGTATTGCTTCGAGGTCCAGAGGGTCTGTCCCCTCTTCTTCGGCCCGTTCTTGACCATGATCGTGCCATCCTTAACGGCAAACCAGATGTTGTCCTTCGGCACGTCCCAGCCGGAGAGGTCCTTACCATTGAAGATAGACTCAAGCTTGGGCTCCTCGGCACTCAGGGGAGTCAGCGCGAACGCTGCCAACAGGACAGAAAAAAAGGAATTAATGGATTTCATGCCTTCAAGAATAGCGCAACGCCCACAGAGGTCACGCACCATTCTTGTCCGGTTGGCACTCAGGATTTCCGGGAACGCTCCTGCCTGATGGCACGTGCCTGCCTTTGTTGCTCCCGATCCTTTAAAGCAGCGTCAGCATCCTCACTGAGTTGCTGCTGCTCATGCCGCTCTATCAATGCTTTATTCTTTTGCCGCACCGTAAAAACATAAATGAACAACAAAAGAAAAAAACCAAATACTCCAACGAAACCGGGCAAGATCGCGTCCGGGTCCCCATCGGAAGAAACCAGCCAGAATAGGAACGAGGAAAAATAAATGATAAATACCAGCAACCATCCTTTTTCAAAACATCCATCATCCACGCCCGGCGATGGATCTGTATCAGGGTGGAAAGTCGGCTTTCCGCGTTTACCGGAATCACTCATTGTTCTGCCTTCCTTCTTCTGCCTTCCTTTGTCGGGCCCGCTCCTCCCTGATGGCTCGCCTCAGGCGCAATTTTACCTTGAGCTTACCCAGCAGCAAACACATGTAAAACATCAGCATGAACCCGCCCACCCACACAACAGTCACCTTATCCCCGTCCACCTCTTCAACCG
The DNA here is from genome assembly GCA_024229495.1 of Verrucomicrobiaceae bacterium. Classification (GTDB taxonomy): domain Bacteria; phylum Verrucomicrobiota; class Verrucomicrobiia; order Verrucomicrobiales; family DEV007; genus CACIUL01. The sequence goes on from JAAESJ010000127.1 coordinate 6,283, forward strand.
TGTCTCCAAATACAATCATCCACAGCAGCATCAACACGAAATAAGCGATAAATAAAAAAGCCCATATCCTGCTGTAACTGGTGGGATTTTTCCCGCAATGAATGCAACGGGGCCATCGGGAGAGAGCGGGACCGCGTGAAGTGCCGCCAGATTCTGAGTCGTAAGTCTCGACCCAAGGGACTGGCGTTACCCGCCCGCAGTGTTCACAAGACCAATGGCTCATCTTTCTCCTTTGATCATTGTTGGCTTTCCTCCCGCCCTTCTTCCGAATTTTCTGAACCAAAGATGCGGATAAATTCCCTTGCCTCTTCAACCTGAGCCTTTAGGTGCGAATTGTCCAGATCAAGTGTTAATGCCTTCTCAAAGAGGGTAAGGCTCTCCTGGCGATCGCGCAATACCCAGTAAAGGGCTGCCATCTTACAAAGAATTTCCAGATCCTCCGGGGTCTGTTCATACCTTAGTTTGAGAGCGATAATTTTTTTCTTAATCTTTCGGTCCAGGATGCTTCTACTTATCAAAAAAGCCCAAACAAAATACAGGCCAGCCAGCAGTATGAAACCGCCGGCAAAGCTCAGGGCAAGTGTTTTAGCATCTTCCTCGCCAGGCATCCAAACAAAACCAATAATGAGGACAGCAACACAAAATACTATGAACAACAGGTTCCACCAGGCGCTGTGACTGGAAGGATTTTTTCCGCAACCCGGGCAGACTTGATCGTTCAATGTTTGCCCGGGATAATCAGTGGGTTCACCGCAGTGTTCACAGGCACAAAGCCCCTTGTTCCAATCCCTCGAAAGGCCCTCGACGTGTTTGCCATCGCCCGTTTGCGGGACATGCCTTGGTCTCCTCCTAGTAAAACGGGTTTTTTTCATATTGACCCCTTCGCTTCCCTACTGACGATCTCTTGCATTTTTTTCCGAACCTGCTGCACATCCTTCTGCAAAAACACATCATCCGGGCTGAGCGATAATCCATACTCAAAAAAGGCAAGGCTTCGCTGCCAGTCCTTCAAAAACCAGTAAAGGGTGGCGATCTTCTTGACGATTTCCAAATTTTCCGGCTCCGCCGAATACCAGATTCCCATTTCATCAAGACGCTTCCTCAGCGACCGCCGCTCATTTCGAAACACGGGAGTCATGTAACACATCATGACCGATATCATGAGAATAAATGAACCTCCAAGGAACAGAAAAATAATCCCTTCCCGATAGGTGTTATTCTTCTTGTTGTGAATCGACCATCCAAACACCTCATCCAGCGTACCCGGACTGACTGCTTCACAAACAATCCCAATCAATATCGATAAAAGATACAACAGGAAAACCACCGTATTGAACGTTCGGAAAGGCCAGGCTCTTTTCCCACAACTCACACAGCGCTGCTTCATGTAAGTCGAGAAGAAAGCCGGGTTCAAGGCTCCGCAGCGCGAACAGGGCGAAACCTTCTTCTCGGCAGCATTATAGAGTTTCTCAGGGGTGAAATCGAGATCAGGATGATGACGATATCTCTTCATTGTCCTGATTCACTGATCTACCAATTTTATCCGACGCCGCCATGCCCCGCCGGAAAAACCTGCTGCAACCAGGCTACTGCTTGGCGGCATGAGCCCCCTTGGGAGCCTGTGGCCAGGGCGTCGTCCCCGGAGCCCACTTAGTGGGTTGCTTGGCACGCACCGCGTCCACGTGCGTCTTGAGCCAGGCCGGTGCATCCCTGTTCTCCGCCTGGCCGTAGATATAAGGCAGCGGCGGATCCATCAGCAGCGGCTTGTCACCAAGCTTGGGCCGCTGGGCATTCACCTCGGCAAGGCGCGCAGCCAGTTTCTTGACCACCCCCGGGCGCTTGGAGGCAAGGTCCTGCTTCTCACCCGGGTCCTTCTTGACATTATAGAGCATCTTGCCCATCAGCTTGTAGTTGCCCTTGCGGATGGTTGATAGGCGCACACTTCCCTCCACCTCAAAGACGATCTCCTTGCGCGGGCTCTTTTTGCCCTCAAAGAGCATGCCGTTCATGTCGATAGCGTCCACGGCAAGCTCCTGCTTGTGATTGCCTCCGGCCAGCGTGATAAAGGTCGAGTACCAGTCGGCAATAAACATCATGCCGTCATTGGCTGAACCGGGTTTGGTATGCCCCGGCCAGCGCACCAGGCAGGGCACGCGCACGCCTCCCTCAAAGGTGGTGTTCTTGGTACCCCGGTAGGGTTTGCTCATCTCCTCGAGCACGGGCCCGTTGTCGTTGGTGAAAACGACGAGCGTATTGTCCTTGAAGCCGTGCTCATCGACGGCACCGACAATTTTTCCGACGGCGGCGTCGAGGTTTTTTAACATCGCGTCACGGATGGCAAGCGTATCTTTCGGGTCACCCTCGTAGCCCGGGGGCGGGTTGAGCGGTCCGTGAACGGCGTTGAATGGCACATACAGGAAGAAAGGCTTGTTGTCCTTTTGCTTCGCTCGGGAGGCGATGTAGCGCTCGGTCTCAGCGGCGAAAAGGTCAGTTGCGTAGCCATCCTCCTGCAGGGGCTTCTGGTTGCGATGCCAGTCATACACAGCAAAGCGTGCCGGTGCATTATGAACAATCGTCTTGGTGTAGTAGTCGATTCCCCAGGCGTAGTGGCCATATTGGTGGTCGAAGCCCTGCCCCATCGGGAGGTGCTCGGGCAGCCACTCACCGAGGTGCCACTTGCCGACCAGTGCGGTGCGGTAGCCGGCTTCCTTGAGCGCTTCTGCCACCGTGCGCTCGTCAGTATCGAGGGCGTGGATGCGGCGGGTCGGCTCATCGCGCTCATTGTGTGCAAGGGTGAGGCCGAGTGCCTTGAGGTAGCTCGGTTTTCCGAAATCCTCGCTGCGCCAGTCGGACCAGCTGCGGAAAGCGTAGCGGCCGGTAAGGAAGGCGGCGCGGGTCGGGGCGCAGACCGAGTGGGTATAATACTGCGTGAGGCTGAGGCTCTCGGCGGCAAACTTGTCGATGTTCGGGCTAAGCTCCTTCTTGCCGCCGTTGAACCCGGGCTGGTTCCAGCCCATGTCATCGGCCATCATGAAGACAATGTTCGGCCGGCTCCCGGAGTTCTCCTTGGCAGGCAAAAGGGTGGGGAAAATACCGGTAATTAAAGGAATAAAGAAAAGATTGAGGATGGTTCTGGACATGGCAATGAGTGCCTTACATAAGCGAATTATCACCCGCAGGCGAGTCGCAAATCCATTACTTGAAGGAATAAACGAATAAAAAAACACTATTGTATTGGCCTGCCCGGTTATGGAACAATCCCCCCACACCCGTTAATCAAAAAACGGGCGGGGATACACTCTCCCGGCCCCCTCCGACCTGTAACCTAACATTACCGCAACCGATGAAAATCCACCTGCTCACCGCCACTTGCCTTTTCACCTTAAATGCATTCTGCCAACCGGCCACGGGTGCCGATCCCAAAACCGACCTGCCCCTCATCTTCAGTGAGGACTTTGAGAAGGGCCGTGATCGCTGGGAGGCAACTGATGAGAAAAGCTGGACCCATCGCGAGGTCGACGGCAACAAGGTCTTCGGGATCAACCGCCGAAGCAGCAACTACAACCCCAAGGTGCGCAGCCCTCACCACATTGCTCTGGTCAAGGACCTTGAGGTCTCCGACTTCGTTCTCACCTTCCGCGTAATGAGTACCAAGGACACCGGCGGTCATCGCGATTGCTGCATCTTCTTCAACTGGCAGGACCCACAGAATTTTTACTACATTCACTGCGGCGCAAGCCCCGATCCGAGGAGTGGACAGGTCATGATTGTCAAGGATGCCCCACGGGCGCCGTTGACCAAGAACACGAACAAGACACCATGGAAAAACGGCACCTGGCACCAGGTGAAGGTGGTGCGCGACACGAAGAGCGGCAAGATCGAAATCTTCTTTGATGACATGACCAAGCCTCATATGAGTGTCGTCGACAAGACCTTCGGCAAGGGCCGCATCGGAATTGGTTCATTTGATGACATGAACGACTTTGATGACATCAAGATCCGGGGCAAGTGAGCGAAATTTACCCCACTAAAAAAACCACACCTTCTCTGACTTCTCTCATATCCCCATGCGCCGGCTGCTCCTCGTCCTGCTCCCGGTTTTAGCAACAACCGCACCCGGCCGGGACAGTCAACTTCCCGCTCCCATCAGCGCAGGCAAGGATGCCTGCCTGGGAAGCGCCCTGATTTATCCCCTGGATAACAGGCCAACACCCCAGTGCCATGCCTCAACCCTTGCCGAAACTCCCACCGGCGTTGTTGCGGCATGGTTTGGCGGCACCCGGGAGGGGCACCGGGACGTTGGCATCTGGATCTCTCGGAACATTGAGGGCAAGTGGTCCAAGCCGGTGCTGGTAGCAGATGGATCTGTAGGCGAAGAGCAACAATACCCCTGCTGGAACCCAGTGCTCTTTTTACCGCAAGATGGCCCACTGATGCTCTTCTACAAGGTCGGCCCAAGCCCAAGCACATGGTGGGGAGTGGTTCGCACCTCCGCCGACAATGCAAGGAGCTGGTCAGCGCCAAGAAAGCTGGGCACCAATAACGCCATCGGCCACCTTCTTGGCCCGGTAAAGAACAAGCCAATTCAGCTCAAAGACGAATCCATCCTCTGCCCCTCAAGCAGCGAGCATGACGGATGGCGCGTTCACTTTGAGATTAGCCGCGATCTTGGCAAGACATGGCAGGTCATCGGTCCCATCAATGACGGTAAAAAATTCGCTGCCATCCAGCCAAGCATCCTGAATTACCCGGATGGACGCATGCAGGTGATGTGCCGCAGCCAACAGAACGCGGTGACCCAAAGCTGGTCGGATGACCATGGCAGGACATGGAGCCCGATGAGCGCCAGCAACCTCCCAAACCCCAACGCGGGAACTGACGCGGTAAGCCTGAAGGACGGTCGCCAGTTGATTATCTATAACCACACCGTCCGGGGAGACACTTTCCCATCAGGGCGCAATATGCTTAACGCGGCGATTTCCAGCGACGGCAAGGACTGGAAGCCGATCCTCACCCTGGAACGGGCACAGGGAGAGTATTCCTATCCTGCCGTTATCCAGACAAAGGACCTTAAAATCCACATCACCTACACTTATCTTCGCCAGTCTGTGAAACACGTTGTCATTGACCCCGGAAAGTTCTAGGTAAATTGCATCCTGATGAATCCCCGTGCCATGAGCTTCCTCCACAAATACCACACTGCCGCCCTGATATGTTTAACAGTCATTGCCGGCATGGCTTCCCCCCAAGCTGCAGAGAAACCCCACGCGGTAATCGTGATAGGCACCCTGCATTACTCCCCTGAGCTGACCATGCCGGCCTTTGCCAAGGAGTTGGATCGACTCGGATTCTCCACCACCATCGTCATGGGAGAAGGTAACCCGGAGAAAAAGACAACGGATGTCCTTCCCGGCATTGATGCCCTTGCCAAGGCTGACGTGGCAATCTTCTTCATGCGCTTCCTCAAACTGCCTGATGCACAATGGCAACCCATTGAGGATTACCTCAAGAGCGGCAAGCCTGTCATCGGGCTGCGCACAGCCAATCACTCCTTTAAATACGCGAAAGACCACCCCCGCTTCGATTGGAATGACGGTTTCGGCCGACGCGCGCTGGGAACCCCCTACATTGTTCACCAGTCCGGCACGACGGAAATAAAGACAGTTCCAAAATACAAGTCTCACCCGGTCATGAGCCATGTCACGAAAACCGCCTGGATTTCACCGGGAACCCTCTACCTGACACGTCTGGAAGGCGGTTGCTTACCGCTGGCAACAGGCACAGGTACAGGAAAAGCCCGCTTGGTCGAAAAACCATTCGGAGCAATCCAGGTCAACGAGCATGAGGCTGACATCGTGGCATGGGTGTGGGAGAACGAGTGGGGAGGCAGGGTATTCGGCACCACTCTGGGTCATCCCGGCGATTTCGCTGAGGAGGCATTTACCAGGATGCTGGTCAACGGCATCTGCTGGGCGGTCGACAAGCCACTGCCCGGGGCTGACGAGAAAATCGCGACCTGGGAGATTCAACGCGCCGACAAAAAGCGGAAACAATGAGGATAGTATTAAGGGCACGCGTATCACTGGCATTCCTGTTGCCGGCTTTCTCCGGTATCGCTGCCGCCGATGCGGTCATCAAGCCGGGAGATCACATCGCCATCATCGGCAACACCTATGCCGACCAGTTGCGAATCCACGGATACCTTGAGACCCTGTTGCTGCAACGCACACGGGAAAACCCGGTATCCGTCCGCAACCTGGGATGGGGCGCAGATACGCTCTCAAGCCGTGAGCGTCCCACCAATTTTCCGACCGAGGAGTCAATGCTTCGCTCACACGGCACTGACGTCATCATTGCCTGCTTTGGCATGGGGGAATCCTTTGCGGGAAAAAAAGGCATCGAGACATTCCGGCGCGACCTGGTGAATTTCATCAACCTTCACCGTGGCAGGAAATACAACGGCAGCACGGAAGTGCGACTGGTCCTTGTTTCCCCTATCGCCCATGAAGACCTTGGGGAACTCACCCCGAAAGTTGCGCGCCGCAATGATGAGCTACTCACCTATGCCAAAGCAATGGAAAAGGTCGCCAAGGATCATGCCATCCCATTCGTCAACCTCTATGAGCAAACCCTCTACCTGATGCAGGATGACGCTGCCCCAAAACTCACCATTAACGGAATCCACCTCAACGCCTACGGCTATTGGGCAGCCGGTCACATCCTTGCCGAAAAACTTCTTCCAGGAACACCTCCATGGCTACTCCAGATCGATGCACAATCCGGGGAATCCACTGCCCGGGGAGCACGCATCTCGACAGCCAAACCCGGTAACGGAGGCATCACCTTTACGGTGAAGACGGACAGCCCTCCAAGCCTGATCCCTCCATCCGGGGGGGGAGTTCACGACTCAATGGACGGAAACAGGGACAAGTTGATCGTCGAGAACCTTGCCCCGGGGACCTATATCCTCACTATCGACGGCAATCCTGTAGCCAAAGCCGAACATGAAAAATGGGCAAAGGGAGTGAGCATTGACTCCTCGCCCGCACACCGGGGAATGGAAACCTATCGTCAGCAAGTCAACGACAAGAACCTGCAGTTTACCTACAGCTGGAAAGCCCTCAACCAGGTGCACATCGTCGGCGAGCGCAGGTCCTCACCCAGCGGACGCTCCCTGCCCGCCGAGATCATCAGGTTCCATGAACTGGCAACCGGGAAGGAACAGAAGCTTCGCTCCGCCATCAAGCCATCAACCAGCAAGTGGATCCTCTCACCAGAATAACCGATGCGACGCGCTTTAACCTTTTTCAGTTTTATCCTGCTCTCGGCAACCACTGCCACGGGACAGAAGACAGATGGCATCAGCAAGAAAAACCTGGCTGATTCCGACACCAGCCTGATGGGCAACCATGACACGAGTGTAGAGCAGGCCAACTTCTCCCTATTGCCCGGCTACGAGGTCAACCTGTTCGCCGCTGAACCGATGCTGGCCAACCCGATCCACATGACTTGGGATTCCCGCGGGCGCCTGTGGGTCGCCTGTTCCTGGGCCTACCCGCAGTTGAAACCCGGTGAAAAAGCCAATGACAAGATCATTATCCTTGAGGATACGGACAACGACGGCAAAGCCGACAAGTCGACCGTTTTCGCTGACGGCCTGTATATGCCAACGGGCATTGCCCTGGCAAACGGGGGATGTTACGTCGCCCAGACACCGGATGTCTTCTTCTTCAGGGACACGGACGGTGATGATATCGCTGATCTAAAAGAACTGCCGCTGACCGGGTTCGGGATCGAGGACAGCCACCACTCCATCAGTGCCTGGCGACGCGGTCCCGGTGGATGGCTTTACTTCCAGGAAGGCATCTTCCTGCACTCCCAGGTCGAAACGATCCACGGAGTCGTGCGCAACTATAATGGCGGAGTCTACCAGTTTAATCCGCGCACACAGCAACTGCGTATGTTTGCCAGGATCGGGGTTGGCAATCCATGGGGGCACGTCTTTGACCGGTGGGGACAATCCTTCTTCGTCGACAACCCGCGTGTGAGTTACCTCTCACCGGCCACCGGCAACAGCGGGCAGCGCATTCGCATCCAGAACCTGCTGAGCACCGAGAAGCAATGCGGGGGAGATATCGCCACAGGCAGTCACTTGCCTGAGGCAATCCAAGGCCAGTTGCTGACCTGCCGTTTCAAGAGCAGAGCCATCGTGCGCTACGAGTTCATCGAGAAAGGTGCCGGGTTTAGTGCCAATGTCCTGCCACCGCTGATTTCCTCACGCCACCCGAACTTCCGCCCCGTCGACTGCAAGGTGGGCCCCGATGGGGCACTCTATATTGCCGATTGGTATAACTCGATCATCAACCACGCCAAGCATGACTTCCGTGATCCCCGCCGGGACCATGAACACGGGCGCGTATGGCGCATCACGGCGAAGGGGCGCCCCCTTGTCAAGAAGCCGAAACTTTTCAATGCCAACCTCTCCACACTTCTCAACTACCTGAAAAGCCCTGATGAATGGACCCGCCACCAGGCGCGTTCCGTGCTCAGCGAACGCAACCGGGACCAAGTTGCCAGGGCCCTTGATGATTGGGTGAATGCCCTGGACCCCGGGGACACCAACCACGACCATCACCTGGTCGAGGCAATGTGGACATGCCAGAACATCGAGCGTCCCAATGAGGACATCCTTAAGCGCGTTCTTGGAGCAGGCGACGGTCGCGCGCGCGCTGCCGGAGCACGTGTCATCCGTTACTGGCATGATTCCCTGGGCGACCCGGTAGCCTTAATTGCAAAAGCAGCCAGCGACCCATTTCCCCGTGTGCGCATGGAGGCTGTCCTCTCCGCCGGATACATCCCCAATGCAGGGGCTTTCACAGCGGCATTAGCCGCACTGGATCATCCCCGCGACTCCTTCATTGACACCGCTCTGCCACAGACGGTCACCGCCCTTGAGCCCTACTGGCGTCCGGCACTTGAGGAGGGACTGTTGGAGTTCGCCAAGACAAATCACCGTGACTTTGCAGAGCAGCAGGCAGGAATCGGGTTTGAGGCACGCCTGAAGACCCACCTTAACCAAAAATCCCCACCCCTTGATGAAGCCAGCGCGATTATCGAGCGACTGGTCTCCAACCCGACCACCAAGCAGACCCGCATGGTGGTTGATGCCGTTGCCGCAAAGCCCCACGGATCCGATCCCAAGGTCATGCTTGTCATGCTTGAGGGGCTTTCCCGGGTGGCCCGCAATGGAGAAATCTCCCTCGGACAGCGTATCAACCCACTAAAAAAACTGCTCCGGCATCCCGACAATTCCGTGGCCGCTGCCGCTGCAGCCAACCTCGGGGCATGGCAACTCAAGGGTGCTGAGGCGGACCTTTCCGCCGTCCTTCACGACAGCAAACGCGCTACGTCTGTCCGCCGTGCGGCGGCCACCTCACTTGGACAACTTCGCAAACCAGAGATAACCAGGACCCTTCAGACACTCGCTATCGATGGAGAAACCACAGAACGCTACCTCGCGTTATTTGGCCTCATTGAGGCGGACATTCAAAGCGCCGCTGAGGCTGCCGCAAGGTTGCTGGTGGTCGACCCCGGACAATCCGATCCGGTCAGCCTGGTGCAGGGATTCACCGGTCGTTCCGGCGGGGCAGTTGCACTGAGCAATGCCCTGGAAGATGCAAGACCCCATGAAGAGGTTCTCAATCGCCTTTCAACTTACCACCGGGTTACCGGCCAATTACCCAGGTCCCTCGCTGAAACCTTTGCGACTCCGCTTCCAAGGTCACTGACTTCCCTGCTAATGAAGGAAAACAGGAAATCGCTCACCGCCGCAGTGATAAAGTCGGGGAATCCGGAAAAGGGCGAAAGCATCTTCCGTCGCAGGGAACTCGCCTGTTTCAGTTGCCACGCCATCGGGCCGGTCGGCTCACAGATCGGCCCCAACCTGGTGGCGGTGGGGGCGGCAGCCCAGACTGACTACATTATAGAGGCCATTCTGCAACCCAACAAAAGCATCGCCCAGCATTACGAGAACCAGTTAATCACTCTCGCCGATGGCACCATTCACATGGGAGCCATTTCCTACAAGGGGGAGAAACATGTCATCATCCTTGATTCCGCCCGGGCCGGACGTGAAATTAAAATACCAACAAGCTCGATCAAGAAGATCAAGCCCATGCCCTCACTGATGCCTGCCGGCCTTGTTGATCAATTGCAAAGCCGACAGGAATTCCTCGACCTGGCAAGATTTATTTCCCTGCTTGGACGCCCCGGCCCCTATGCCAATGACGAGAGTCCCGTCATCCGTAAGTGGCGAATCACGCCGGGGAGTGCCAGTGAAATTCCCACCGACGATGCTCCATGGCTACCGGTCTACAGCATGGTTGACGGCCATCTTCCGAAGGACGAACTCGGGGAGGCTCCGCTGGTCTTTGCCCGTGGCTTTGTGCAGGTGCAGGCTGCCGGCAAGGTTGAATTATTGATCAATAACAGTGCAGGGTTGCAACTCTGGATCGATGATCAAAAAATCAAGGATCTTGCAGCCCCTGTCCACCTTGCCGAGGGACGACACTCACTGACCTTTGCCATCCGGCGTGAACTGCGCGGGACCAAAGAGCTGCGCGTCGAGCTCTCCGCCCCAGCAGGCTCCCCTGCCAAGTTCCAACCGGAAGGGGGACTCTAGCCCGAGCGAAGAGCCTTGCTCCACTTACAAACCAATATGAAGATCACCTTTTTACTCCTGTTTTTGCCTTTCGCTGCCCTTGCCGCCAAGCCCACGGCTCCCAACGTCATCCTGGTAATGGCTGACGACCAGGGATGGGGCGAAACCGGCTACTATAACCACCCCGCCCTCAAGACTCCCAATCTGGATGCCATGGCGGCCAACGGGCTGCGCTTTGACCGCTTCTACGCCGGTGGCCCTGTCTGCTCACCCACCCGTGCCACCGTGCTCACCGGAAGAACACATGATCGCACCGGCGTCTTTGATCATGGTTACGCCCTGCGAGACCAGGAAAAGACACTTGCAAAAGCCATGAAGGAAGTCGGTTATGCAACCGGCCACTTCGGCAAGTGGCATCTCAACGGCTTACGCGGTCCCGGTGTTCCGATCCTCGCCAATGATAGCCACGGTCCCGGTCCCTTCGGCTTCGACAAGTGGCTCTCGGTAACAAACTTCTTTGACCTTGACCCTGTCATGAGCCGTCAGGGTAAATTCGAGGAACTTGAGGGAGATTCCTCCGAGATCATCGTCAATGAGGCCCTGAAGTTCATCACCATGCAGGCAAAGGCCAACAAGCCCTTCTTCACCGTGATCTGGTACGGTACACCACACAGTCCGTGGATGGCATTGGATGCCGACAAGAAAGCCTTCACTGAATTGAACCCCAAGGCCCAGGAGCATTATGGGGAACTCGTGGCGATGGATCGCAGTATTGGCACCTTGAGAAAAGGCCTTCGTGAACTTGCTGTAGAGAAGAATACCCTTCTCTGGTTTACCAGCGACAACGGTGGGCTGCCCGGATTCAAGCCCTCCACCACCGGTGGCCTGCGCGACTTCAAGGGAAGCATGTACGAGGGAGGCCTGCGGGTGCCGGCAATCATTGAGTGGCCAAAAACCATCACCAATGCACGAGTCACCAAATACCCTGCAGGTGCGGTTGACATCTTCCCAACCATTGCAGAAATCGCGAAACTCCCCGCCTCCGCCATGCTGCAGCCACAGGACGGGTTGAGCCTGACTCCTCTCATGGCAGGGGAAATCGCAACACGCAAGAAACCACTCCCCTTTCACAGTCGGGGACGTGCCGCACTGATCGACAATGACTATAAGATCATCTCCTTCCCGAGGAATCCCAAGGGGAAAAAACCCGCACGGGTGGAACTCTACAACCTGACCAGGGACACAGCCGAGTCCAACAACCTCATCGAGAAAGAGCCGGAAACAGCAAAGCGAATGAGAAGCCGGCTGCGCCTGTCAGTAAAGTCAATAGCAGCCAGTGTTACGGGCAACGACTACCCGGAAGGAAAAGTGAACTCTCCGCAACCACCACGCATTTTCTGGACCGAGGTGGATGCCTACAAACCTTACTTCAAGCAATGGCGTAACCGCCCCGAATACAAATCCCGCCTTAAATGAAAGCCTGTCTCTTTATTTCCCTGCTTCTTCAATATCTGCCCTTTGCTGCCCACGCCGCGGAGAAGCCGAACGTTATCCTCATCTATAGCGATGACCAGGGTTACGGTGATGCCTCGTGCCTGAACCCGGACTCCAAGTTCAGGACCAGGAATCTCGACCGCCTTGCGCGCGAGGGACTCACCCTTACCGACGGCCACTGTTCAGACACCGTTTGCACACCGTCGCGCTACGGTCTGCTCACCGGGCGCTACAGTTGGCGAACAGAACTCAAGCGGGGGGTGTTCGGTGCCGAGCGTGCCTGCCTGATCACCGACGGCAGAACCACCCTTGCCTCACTGTTAAGCAACAACGGCTATCACACCGCAATGGTCGGTAAATGGCACCTCGGCATGGACTTTCCAGGCACAAAGCGCAAGCGCAACTGGTCACAACCGGTCAAGGACATGCCACTGGACAAGGGCTTTGACTACTACTGGGGAATTCCTGCCTCCATGAACTATGGCGTACTCGCCTGGTTTGAAGGCCGCCATGCCAAGGTTCCGCCAACTCTCAACACCCGGAAAAAACCCAACCGGATAGCACTCAGTGACTACCGCATCATGCCCCCCTATGAGAAAAAACCTGTTAATGAAACCGACCTCGAGGTAGCACCTGATTTTATTGACAGTGAATGCCTCACCCGCTTCACCGACAAGTCCATCGAGTGGATCAGGGGAAAGGCAGATGACGCACGCAAAGGCAAGCCGTTCTTTCTCTACCTGCCATTCACCTCACCCCACAAGCCCGTGATTCCCCTGCCGAAATTCCATGGGCAGGGCAAGGCCGGAGCCTACGGGGAATTCATGATTGAGACCGACCACCATGTCGGGCGGATCCTGGAACTGCTCGACCAGGAGAAACTCGCCCATAATACCCTTGTTATCTACACCAGTGACAACGGGCCGGAGACCACCTGGAAAAACCGCGCCGAGAAATTCTCCCATCAAAGCAACGGTATCTACAGGGAAGGCAAACGCTCTATTTATGAGGGCGGGCACCGGGTGCCCTTCTTCATCCGCTGGCCGGCAAAGGTCAAGCCGGGAAGTCAGCTCAATGCCCCGGTATGCCAAACGGACCTGCTGGCAACCCTGGCAGAAATGCTGGGGAAAAAACTGCTCAATAACGCCGGGGAGGACAGCAATAGTTTCTATACCGCAATGCTTGCCCCTGAAACCGTGAAGGAGCGCCCGCCGATCATCCACCACTCAAGCCAGGGACAATTCGCCATTCGTGAGGGAAAATGGAAGCTCATCATGCCCGGCAAAAAGAAAGCAATGAACCTGCAACTCTATGACCTTGAGAGGGACCCCGGGGAAACGGTCAACCTCGCCAAAAAAAATCCCAACATTGTTACCTCGCTGACGGCAAAGATCACCGGGATTATCAGCAAAGGAAGATCATCGCCGGGAACACCGGTGAAAAATGACACCCCTCTATGGTCTGATCTGGTGTGGATGAAATAGCCCCCGCCTTCTGTAAGCTGATCCATTTTGTCCGCCACCGACAACCTCACTGCATCCGCGCAAGCTCTCTTCGGCGAGGTGTTCGGGCGGGCGCCCGTGATGGGCGCATGTGCCCCCGGGCGCGTCAACCTGATCGGTGAGCATGTCGACTATCAGGAAGGACTGGTTACCCCGCTTGCCATCAACCGCTACGTGATCGCGGCGGCAGCCCCGATCGACAAGCCGGAGGTAAGGATCTGGAGTTCCACCTGTGATACTCCTCCGGTGGTCGTTGACCTGGAGCACAATGCCCCGCTGGAAGCAGGCAGTGCGTGGGCCAACTATGTCTTCGGCGTGGTTGCCTGTTACCGCAAGGCCGGCTATACCTCCGGCGGGTTTGAGATTGCCTTTGAGAGCAACCTGCCGGCAGGGGCGGGACTCAGCAGCAGCGCAGCCCTGGAATCAGCCACCGCGATAATTATTGAATTACTGGAAAATATTCAACTACCGGCCCGGGCGCGATCGCAGCTCTGTAGGCAGGCTGAACACGAGTATGCCGGTGTCCCTTGCGGCATCATGGACCAGTTGGCCGTTAACTGCGCACTGGAAAATCATGCACTGGAAATCGATTGCCGTACACTTGATGTCTCACCCTTCCCCCTGCCCGAAGACCTGTCCATGGTCGTCATCGACAGCAAGGTAAAGCATTCCCTTGCTGACGGGGAATATGCCCTGCGCAGGGAGGCATGTGAATCTGCGGCCGGAAT
>JAAESJ010000128.1 GCA_024229495.1 Verrucomicrobiaceae bacterium
ATTGACATACCGACTACTGAGGTAGCCGACCCGTTCATCTACGGTGCATATGTTTCCGCGATAGAACTACTGAAGGATGTTGCACCATTTACGTGCTTCCTTGAGCATGATGTACCCAGACAGCGTCTCTTCCAGGCAGCTTTAGCAGCTTACGGCAGGGAGTGAATTCATGGAAATCAGTACCGTTGCCGTAATCGGCGCGGGGACAATGGGAGCAGGTATTGCCCAAGTGTGCGCTCAGACAGGATGGGAAACTAGGCTGCACGATCCATTCCCAGAGAGTTTGGCCAGTGGCATGGAATCCATCGAATCATTCTGGGAAAAGGGCGTTTCCCTTGGAAAGACTAGTGCGGAGCAGAAGAAAAATTGGTCTGCCAATCTCACTGATTGCAGTGACCTTGGCGAGGCAGTTGGGGGTGCTGATCTGGTGATAGAGGCGGTTCCCGAGGACATGAATCTGAAGAAGAGGATTTTCAGGAGCTTGGAGAAGATGGCTCCGAGACATGCAATTCTGGCTACGAACACTTCGGGATTGCAGATTAGCGAAATAGCTGGTTCGACGGAATGCGGGGAGCGGATAATAGGGCTTCATTTCTTTAATCCCGTTCCAATCATGAAACTTCTGGAGATTGTTCATCACGATGGGTGCTCAGAGTCCACAATAGATGCGGCTCGCTCCATAGGATCCTCAATGGGGAAGGAGTCCATTTTGGTAAATGACATCCCAGGCTTTGCAACCAGCAGACTGGGAGTTGTTCTTGGCAATGAGGCGATTAGGATGCTTGCCGATGGAGTGGCTAGCGCATCTGATATTGATACTGCCATGAGGCTCGGATATCGCCACCCAATGGGACCCCTCGAGCTTTCGGATCTTGTCGGCCTGGACGTTAGGAGAGACATCCTCAGGAATCTCACGGAGTCCTTCGGAGACGATCGGTATGAACCTCACGGGTTGCTCGAACGCCTTGTTTCCGAAGGTAGCCTAGGGAAGAAAGCTGGTAGGGGAATCTACGATTGGAGTGACGGTGTGAAGCGCGAGCGTGACGATCTTCCGATGTG
>JAAESJ010000129.1 GCA_024229495.1 Verrucomicrobiaceae bacterium
GCTGAGGGAAGAGTGGTTGGCCACTTAAGCCCGGAACCGGAGGTGGCCGATGCACTCACGGTACAACTTGCGCCGGGCTCACTGGTGGTCAATGCGACGGGACTGGGAAAGGATGGGCCGGGATCCCCGCTTACTGATGCGGTTGCCTTTCCTGAGCGGGGAATTGTTTGGGACTTTAATTATCGCGGGCAATTAAAGTTCCTGGAACAGGCAAGAGCCCAAAAGACCAAAAGATCCCTGTGGATCGAGGATGGCTGGGATTACTTTGTGATCGGCTGGTCGCAGGTGATCGCGGATGTCTTTGATCTGGATATTCCGCCCCGTGGTGACTTGTATGCGTCCTTATCCCGGCAGGCCCTTGAGCTAAGATAAGAAAAGGGCGCCCTTTTCAGGACGCCCTTCCCTCGATTTTCCCCCTACAGGGGAATTGATTGTTAAACGCTTCAGCCATCTGACGAACCACCGTCACTCTCGGTGAGCTCAAGTGGCTTGTAGCCCCCCCTGCTCCTGAAGTAGAGGAAGATCATGATATAGGCAACGAGCATGATTGCTGGGAAGATTGCCATGTCCGCGAGTGCTTTTTGCCCGCTGCTATCTTTTGCTGCATTGATGGCTTTTACGGTGTCATCGGATTGGCCTTCAAGAAGCTTATCAAGCTCACCCTCTTTCCATGTCTGGTATTTGATCGTGCCGTAGTAGATCTCTTTTTCCTCGAGAGCGGAAGCTGTAACCTGGCCATTATCCAGCAAGTCAGGAACTGCTGCTGCAGCTTCCACGCCTGCAACCTCGGTCACTGCTTTTTTCTCCTGCAAGGCGCCGATGTAGGGGAATCCCAGCACACCGACTGCCAGCATGCCGATTCCTGACACGGAGTTGAGTGTCAGTGCTCCTCCCTTCGGGGTTTGCTCGGAGACAATACCAAGCATTGTTGGCCAGAAGAAAGTTTTACCGAGGGCATAAAGGGTGGCTGCCCCGAAGATCATAGCGACTCCGCTGACTCCTGCGAGAGCAATCAGGCCCGCGATGGCCAGGACGGAGCTGAGAATCAACAGCGGCACAGGTTGCAGTGCGTGCACAATCGGTCCTGCGTAGAAGCGCAACACCAGCATGATGGCGGAGGTGTATACGAGAATCCATAAGGGGTGAATAGTTACAACATTGGACATAATACCTGATATCCAACCGTCCGTGCCAATCTCTGTTGTGGCCAGCGGAGCCATGATCAGGATGAGCACAAACATCAGTGGGCGTCCAAGACTCATGGTATAGACACCAAGAGCCACGGCCATACCTGCGCACAGGATAATGAATATTGTTGAGTTATCCGGAAATGTCTGGTCCAACTGCAGGAAGATGAGGAATGCGACAACCGCAGCTCCACCAAATCCGAATTCTTTCAGCATGTCCCTGTAGCTGACTCCGGCTGAGACACGTTCCTGAACCGGGAAAGTGCACTTGATGAGCATCAGGAAGTAGATGACTGCCGGGATAATGATGATTCCCAGTTTGAGTCCCCAACTGGCATCGATACGCTCCATCAGGATCACAATAATTCCTGCGATGACCAGTCCGCCGGGCCAGCCGGCGTGCAGGATATTCAGCCACTTGGTCTTGTCCTTATCAAAGATGGTGGCAACGACGGGATTGATGAATGCCTCCACGGTTCCGTTACCCAAGGCAAGGATAAGTCCGCCCCAGAACAGTAAGCCCTTGGCAAGCTCTACGTTTGTATCTGCCACAGACAGCCCCCAAATACCCATGATGGCCCAGATGATTTGGCAAACTGCAGCAAAGATCATCGAGAACTTGTAGCCGACCTTGTCAATGATCAGGCTGAAGCCGATGATGCTGATGGCAAATGGCCAGATCTGGATGCCCTTGAACATGCCCACTTCGGCATCGTCCAAGTTGAGGAGTTCAGGTCCGGTGATTGAAGCATCATCGAGAAGAAACATTCTTGTGATGAATCCAAAAGAGGTTGTGATCAGTGCAATAAAACAACCCCAGAACAGGGCTGAATTTTCTTTGGTCGTGGCTGAATCGCTCATAGGTATTAGGTGGTTTTTATAGGTAGAGAGAGTGTGGGTAATCCTTTAAAGGATAGGAATGCATAAATGTCCCCCGATAGGGACTGCCCAAAAGTAGAGAATTCTTTCAATAAAGCGCATATTTTACACTTCTTAAGTAGTTGAGGCAAGAATTTTCCTTGGATAGTGGCTTATCCGGTTCCCGAAGGGCTTGAAATAGCGTATGTGGTAGCAACAATTAGGCCTTTTTTAGCCATTCGATGAATAATTTCCAGAAAACCGCCCTCGCGGCCCTTTTAGCAACGATTTTGCTGCTTTTTGTGGGTGCGATCGTGCGGGTGAGTGGTTCAGGGCTGGGGTGCCCGGACTGGCCCCGGTGCTGGGGGGCACTGTGGCCACCCTCAAGTATTGAGGAGGTGGA
>JAAESJ010000130.1 GCA_024229495.1 Verrucomicrobiaceae bacterium
CCCGACCATCAAGGCACTTGGACTTGAGGCCTTCATGTCCACCGTCCCGGGGCTGGAGTTGACCGGTTCCGGCGCGCACTTCAATGCCTTCCCCTTCAAGCCGGATCCCAAGAAGCAGGACGGGGGTGCGCCGCAGTGGTCCAAGGATCCGCGCCTTAATGCCATTACCCTGCGCCATTTTCAGGAATCCGATCCGCATCGCTGGGTGCACCTCAACCACCCGAGCATGGAGGAGAACTTCGTGGACTGGAACGGAGACGGAAAGATTGACGGCGGATATGCCAACCTCGGCAGCATGCTTGATGGCCTGGAAACCCAGAACTATGTCGGCAACAATATCCTCGCGGGGGCTCCCTACAGCATTAACAGGAAACTCGGTCCCGGCGGGCGGGTGCGCTACATCCGTGAGTTCATCTGGCTGCAGACCTTAAACCAGGGGCACCGGGTCTGGGGAATTGCCGTCAGTGACGCGCACACGGTCCATGGCAACGGTGCCGGCGGATGGCGCACCTACGTGAAGAGCTCGACGGATGACCCGGCCAAGGCGGACTGGCGCGAGTTGGTGCGCCATTCAAAGGCGGGACAGATGATCCTTACTAATGGGCCTTACCTTGAGGTCAATGCGGGCAAGGACGTGCCCGCGGGAGGCTCATTGCGTGTGGAGAACGGGCAGGTGCAGCTCGAGGTAAAGGTGCAGTGCACGGACTGGATTGATATTGATCGTGTGCAGGTGCTGGTTAACGGCGCACAGCGTAAGGACCTTAACTTTACGCGCAAGACCCACAAGGGGATGTTTGCCGATGGAGTGGTCAAGTTTGAGCAGGTCATCAAGGTTTCCCTTGAGCGCGATGCGCACCTGATCGTTGTCGCATACGGTGAGGGCTTTGACCTGAGCAAGGGGTATGGCAG
>JAAESJ010000131.1 GCA_024229495.1 Verrucomicrobiaceae bacterium
CACCCCACAACCAATAAGGCGATAGCAATTGGGGCAATTGTCTTCATGGGGAATGGGCCAGCATGACTGCCTCCTCAGGCTATCACCAGTAATTTATTTTTCCCCTCTTGCTTGGCCTAAGTGATGCCCCGGGTGATAAGCGCCCAGGGGCTGGTTACGCGATCGCTACTGGTTTTGATGTGCGATCAGCGTTTCTCCAGTTGGTTGGTTATGATGAGGATGGCCTTTTGGCTTTGATCATCATGTCGGCATAAACCTTGGCATATCGATGACCGAGCAGAATACACGACCTGCGGTCAAAATGCACCTTGGCACGAGCAGCCGGGCTGCAGCCGGTGGATTCGACAAATCCGGTATGAGGCATTTTTTTCGGTAAGCTTCGAAGGATCTCCTTGATTCGACTAATACGCGCTACCCGGTCCGGTGCCTTGTGATCTTTGCCGGTGCCATAGAATTCCGCCAGGTTTCCGACGATAAAGGGCAATCTCAGGTTCCCCAGGTCCTCCCGGGTGTCTTCAATCAGGCGATGCAGCCTCTTTTCATAGGCGTCGGTTCTCGTCTGCTCGACAGTGTCCGATTCTCCTTGATGCCACAGCACACCCTTGAGGGTCCCGGCTTTCATGGCAGCCTTTGCGTGACGGATGGCATCGCTGTAAATTTCAGATCCTTTGCTCAGTTGCTCGATGCTCCTGCCACCCCAGGCCATTGGAATCAAGCCGACCACGACCCCGGGCTTATCAGCCACATAAGCCTCTGCAAAAGAGATGCCCGGTCCGAAGCGCTGCTTTTTATTGGGACGTCGAGGGTGCAGCGGATGGGCGCCGGGTGCCCACTTCGACTCTTCTCCTTCTTTGGAATAAAGCATTTTAAGCACATGAGGCACCGGCTGGGTGTCACCGGCTGCTAAGCCAACGCCACCAGACATGTTTGACTGCCCCATCAGGAGGAACAGGTGGAAGTCCTCCTGGGAGGAAGGAATATCTGCGGGTGCTCCGCCCGATGCCATGAGGGCAAGAAGATAAAGGCAAAGAGAGTATGAAAATCGGCGGATCGTGGAATGCATTGACTAAAGCATTTATTTTTCACCCAAATCGTTTTTCTGGATTTCAGATAGCCTGGCTTTCAGTTTTGCTTTCAGCTCGGCCAGCGTCCCGGCGTAATTGGAGTCACCGAAGAGGTTGTCGTATTGTTTGGGGTCCTTCTCCATGTCATAGAGTTCCCCCTTTTTTCCGTAATCGAGCAGAGCCCATTTTTCCGTGCGGAGCAGACGGCCTTTGCCACTGGACAGGGCGGCATCGCGGACCTTGACGGCAGGATCGTCGAACATGCCCGATATGTCCTTGCCTTGAATGTTGCCGGGTATTTTCAATCCGCACAAGTTGGAGACCGTGGGATAGAGGTCGATCAATTCCGACAGGGAATGGCAAACGGCCGGATTCTTGCCCGGCACGCAAATAATCAGAGGCACTTTGGCGGACTCTTCGTGTATGCTGACCTTTTGCCACATGTCGTGTTCTCCCAGGTGGTAACCGTGGTCACTGGTAAAGATGACGATGGTGTCGTCGCGCTGGCCAGTTGCCTCCAGCGCGGTGAGAATCTTGCCGACCAACGCATCGACGAAGCTGACCGATGCGTAGTAGGCGCGGAGCGTGCCTTTCTGTTGGTTCAAGTCCATTTGGTAATTGGCGGTCGTTCGCCGATTACCCGAATTCTGGGGGATATCGTCCTGATCCC
This sequence comes from Verrucomicrobiaceae bacterium, assembly GCA_024229495.1. Classification (GTDB taxonomy): domain Bacteria; phylum Verrucomicrobiota; class Verrucomicrobiia; order Verrucomicrobiales; family DEV007; genus CACIUL01. The sequence continues at coordinate 1,735 of JAAESJ010000131.1, forward strand.
CCGGAATTTTGGGCGGCAAAACAATTTTGCCGAGCGGGTAAGAAGCAAAATATTTTTTCGGAGCCACCAAAGGAACGTGGGGCCGTACGAACCCAACTGCCAAAAAGAAGGGCTTTTCCATAGCCTTGTATTTGTGGAGGAGTTCGACGGCCTTTTGCGCCGTCTTGCCGTCCGAGTGGACCAGATCATCGCCGTCGGCCTCGACGACGTTGAAGCTTTGGCTGCTACCCGTACCTTTCTTCAAGCCACCTGGATTCTTCGACAGCATCTCGGCCGGTCCGGATACTTTGGTTTCCGGCCCCTTACTGTTGTAGGCCTCATCCCATGATTGAGGATCGTCGGCCCCGTCACTGCCCTTGCTGATGTCCGGAGGAACGCCCATATGAAAGACTTTCGAAATGCGGGCACTGTGATAGCCATTCTTTTTGAAGTGCTGGGCCCAACTGTCTTTGTCGGCCCCGACTTCTTTGCGTCCGCTGGTGTACCCGCTAGCCTTACTTGCATAGGGGTAATAACCAAACATGAGGGATGCCCGCGAGGGACCGCAGAAAGTGGCCTGGCAATAAGCGCGGGTAAATCGTGTGCCTTGCGTGGCCAGACGATCGATATTGGGGGTCTTGCACAATGTATTGCCGTAACAGCCAAGAGCGGTTGAGGTCAGGTCATCAGAGATGATGAAGAGCACGTTGTGTTTCTCGCCACCGCTGAGCAGGACGGGGAACAGGAGGAGCAGGATGGCAAGGGACCGAAAAATCATTGGGTTATCCTTCCATAATATCCCAACCGGTCCGGTAGGTCCGGTGGATGTTTCTATTGGCATCCTTGTGATTGGTGATCACTGCCTGCTTGGCATCCCACTCGAGCCAATGGGGAGAGTGCTGCATGGCGATATTGCCCAGCAGGATGAATTCAGTCATTGGTGCCGCATAATCAATTGGCGACAACAGTCGTTTCCGGTTGCCGTCAAGGACGGCACCAATGAACGCATCATGATGGCCGATCGGTTCCAGTTTTTTGGGTCTCACTCCTGCGTATTTTTCTGCCGGCAGGAGCACCGGACTACTTCCATGCCTTAAGAGGAGCACCCCTTTTTCTCCTTTCAGTAAACACCCGAACCGGTATTTGATTCCCTCAGGGATCAGTGCGGTAAGTTCCTTCGGCGGACGTTGCTTGCCGCTTACCCAGAAAACCTTCAGGTCGCCATCGGTATATTTGCTCCCGGGAAAGTCATACTCGACGCGTTCATTACCGGTCCAGTTGTATTGATTGGGAACAGGTGTGCTGGAACGCACTCTTTTTGGTGCCGTAAGTGCCAGTCCCCGGTACATGGCATTAAAAATATGGCAACCCATGTCTCCCAGGGTTCCTGTTCCAAAACCTTGTCGCTTGCGCCAGTTCTTGGGGTGATAGTAATTATTCAAATAGGGGCGTTTCTCTCCCACGCCAAGCCACCCGTCCCAGTCCAGTCCATCGGGAATGGGATCCTCGCGGTCCGGGAGCGGATTCTTGTCGCCCCAGCTTTTCCCGCACAAAACCCACGCTTCGGTGACCTTGCCAATGAACTGGCCCTGCACCAGTTCAACCGCCATCCTGTCATTGAAGCTTGATGCCCCCTGGGTGCCCATCTGGACAATGACCTTGTTGTGGTTGGCGGCTTGTTGCATGGCCCGGCATTCCCCAATGGTTTGTGCCAGGGGCTTCTGGACATACACGTGCTTGCCCATGTTTATGGCACTGAGTGCCATGATGCCATGCATGTGGTCAGGTGTGGATACACTGAGGATATCAATGTCGTCTACCTGCAACATTTCCCGCCAATCGGAGAAGGTTTTCACGCCCGCTTTTTTTGCCGTCAGCTTCTTGCATTCACTGGAATCCACATCGGCTGCCGCAACCATCTGGACTTGCTTGTGCCCGGACATCGAATTGATATCATGCGCCCCCCGGCCGCCAACTCCAATAGCTGCATACTGAAGTTTTTGCATGGGAGAGCCTGCCGCCCACGAGAGGCGACTGACAAACGGAGCCCCGGTAGTCAGTGAGGCGGTGGCTATAAAGCCGCGACGGGTTGTAACTTGACGATGTTTCATCTTTTCATCCATCCGGAAAGTCATTTTACGGGTGCTTCACCTTAAATTCCGGGAACGGGGCAGGTGCATTTTTTGGGAACCGGTCCAGGATCATCTGTAAGCGTTGGCGGCGACCGGGGGCAATCTTATCCAGGGGGTTCACTTTCTCCTCCTGTCGCGGGTCCTTGAGCAGGTTATGAAAGGAACCCTTGTTGTCGATGATATGGTACCAGTCGCGTATCATCCGGAAATCACCAATCTGGGAGTATATCCAGCTGCGTTTTTTAAAAGGGTCCTCATCGCCACGCAAACTGGCCACAAAGGATTTCCCATTCAGCTTGAGCGTTTTTGGTGGAGTTATTGAAGCCAGTTCAAGGAAGGTCGGGTAGAGATCAGTGAAATCGATCAGGTCCCGCGACACAACGCCACCCCCGTTCAGGAATGGTGCCCGGACAATAAACGGAACGTGGGCTCCCCAGTCCGCCTCGCGTCCCTTGCCCTTGGGATAGGGTTCTTTATTGAGCGTTCCCGGTGAAGCGGAACCGTTATCCCCGGTAAATACAATCAAGGTTCTCTCCTTCAGGCCGAGCTTGTCGACTGCAGCAACCAGTTTGCCTACCAGGTGATCCATGTAGGTGACGTTACCGGCGTATAAGGCCGGCTTTCCTTCCGGGGGATTGGCCTTATTCATGGGTGTCGTGGTATGCGGGCCATGGGTAAGCAGCATCGGGTAATAAACGATGAAAGGGTCCTCTTTGTGGCGCTTTACAAAATCAATGAGGAAGTCATTAATCGTGTCCGGCCCGTAGCTGGCTTTGCTGCGTTTTCCGTTGGTGATTAGCAAGCCATTCCAGAAACGTTCTCCAGTTTCAGGTTTCCCTTCTTCCGCTCCCGGCCAGACGCAGTGTTCATCAAAGCCGTGCTTTTTCAGGGCATCGGGTTCCCTGCCCAGGTGATTGACCTGCCACTTGCCTCCGATGGCCGTTGCATAGCCGGCTTCACGTAAAAGCCTGGCAAAGGTCGTAAAGCGATCGGCTCGCAATCCCGCTCCACCCCAGCGAGGCACATCATAATGCTGCACCCAGCCGTGATGGCAGGGGTATTGCCCGGTGAGCAAGGTCACACGGGTCGGTGTGCAGATGGGGGTGCACCAGGCCGTCTGGTAGAGCACGCCCTCCCTGGCCAATCGATCAATATTCGGGGTCTGGTGCTCAGCTCCATAGCAACTGACCCAGTCGCGTCCCATGTCATCGACCATGATGAAGATGATATTCGGCTTTTGAGCCGCACTCGCTACTCCAGCGAACAAAAGAAGCAGAAGTAGTTTCTTCATTTCGATTGGAAGGGTTCGCTGGCCACTACCAGCTGAATGAGTTCACGCAGTCCATAGTTATGCTTGGGCATGATGGCAACAATCCGGTCAATGTCGTCACGGTCAGTAAAGCTAATCCTGCGGCCCATCGCGTAGATAAAGAGTTTCTCGGTCAGGCAACGGGTGAACTGGCCCGGACGGGCTTTGAGGTATTCCTTGATGCCCGTTGGGCCGTTGATTGCAGTGCCATCAGGCATTTCTCCCGAACCGTCAATTGGCAACTTCTTGGTATAACGGTCCCGCCAGGCTCCTATGTAGTCATAATGTTCCATTGAAAGCCCAAGCGGATCAATCTTGCGGTGGCATTCATAGCAGGTTGGGTTGTTGCGGTGCTTTTCCATCAGGGCGCGGATCGTGGTCACGCCCCGGGTATCGGGCTCAATTGGGTCGACATCCGGGGGAGGAGGACTTGGGGGAGTGCCCAGCAGGTTTTCCAGGATCCAGACTCCCCGCACCACCGGCTGGGTTTCCACACCGTTGGAGGTTGCTGTCAGGATGCTGCCGTGACCAAGCAGGCCTCCCCGGTGATGTTCAGGCTTAAGTGAGACTTTCTGGAATTCTTCCCGCGTGATCCCGGGAATGTTATAGTGACGGGCGAGGGCCGGATTGAGAAAGGTGTATTCTGAATCAATGAAGTCCAGGATGCTGCGGTTATTGGAGAGCACATGCCTGAAGTAGAGGCGGGTTTCCTGCCGCATGGCGCTTTCAAGATTATCGGCGTAGTAGGTCCTGCTCTTCTCCGGATCGGGTGGCATTTCACCCAGTTTTCGAAGATGCAGCCATTGTCCGACAAAATTGTCAGTCAAGGCTCCTGCTCTCGGGTCCTTCAGCATGCGTTCCACCTGTGAGCGTAATTGCTCCGGGGTCTTGAGTTGTCCGGAAGCAGCTGCCTTGCGCAGGGGATCATCAGGCATTGAACTCCACAGGAAATACGACAGGCGGGAGGCCAGTTCATAACTGTCAAGGTTGTTACCTTTGCCGGTTGCTTCTGCAAGGTAGAGAAAGCGCGGGGAGGTCAATATTCCTCGCACCCCGTAATGGGCAGCTGCCCAGAAATCTTTTTCCCCCTCAAGGTAACCCTCGGCGAGATCAAGGTAAGGCTTAAGCTCTGCGCCGCTTACCGGACGCCGGAAGGCAGCATTGGCAAGCCGGCTCAGACAATCACGAAGGTATTCCGGCCCAGGCGCAACGGGTGGGTCAGGAAAGAATTGTTCAAAACCCGGCAG
>JAAESJ010000132.1 GCA_024229495.1 Verrucomicrobiaceae bacterium
CAATTTGCAGGCCAAAACAACGTCTGGCGCTTTGAAGGCAAGACGGTGCCGGCCGGCCGGCACCCGCTGACTCTCACGCCGACATTGGCGCCACTGCAAAAGATGCGCGGAAAAGTCTCGCTGATCACCGGCATGGACCGCACTTTCCAGCACGGCACCGATTCCCATGCGCAATGCGCGTCCTGCTTTCTCACCAGTGTTGCTCCGTATGAAGTCAAGAACTCCGCCTACCCGCTGACCCGCACCCTGGACCACATCGCCGCGGACAGCATCGGGCAGGCAACCCCATACTCAACACTGGAACTCAGCTGCAATGATCACAAGAACAACATCGAGTCGATCTATTTCGACAACATGTCCTGGTATGGCACGGGTCATGTCGCACCCTCGATGAGAAACCCGCGCAAGGTCTACGATCGGCTCTTCGGCACTCAGGCCAACTCCCGCCAACGCAACATCACTGATCTCGCCCTCGACAATGCAAGGCAGTTGAAGAACCGGCTGGGAAGTGAAGATCGGCAGAAATTCGCCGAGTATCTTGAGTCCATCCGGACAATCGAGACCAGAATGGACCGTATTGATCAAATGAAGTCTGAGCTGACGGCGGCCAGTATCAAGCGGCCAGCGGAGCACTTGCCGCGCAATGAATACATCCATGTGATGGGCGACCTCCTTGTGGTCGCTCTGCAAAACGGCCTAACCAACGTCGGCACGCTCATGCTGGGACCCGAGCGCTGGACGACCGCAACTAACTGGGAAGGCATCCTGGACAAGCCCTACAGCCATCACGCCATGACCCACTCCATTGGCAACCACATGGAGCATCTCCTCAAGCTGGACCGCTTCCATGTCTCGGCCTTTGCTCGGCTGCTTGAGCGCATGGACCAGATTGAGGAAGCCAACGGCACCACGCTGCTGGACAACACCATCTTCACCCTTGGGGCCGGCATGGGCGATGGCACCACTCACCAGTATAATGATTTGCCGCTGGTTGTCGCCGGAGGCGGCGGGGGTAAGCTCAAGCAGGGCAATCATATCCACTGCAAGAGAGGCACCCCGCTGGCCAACCTCTGGCTCACCCAGCTGAATGCATTGGGAATTAAGCGGAAACGGTATGCCGACAGCACCGGGACCGTCAGTGAAATCCAGGCATGAAGCCAACCTCATGATACAGGCCAAAATGCGACGCCTCCTCTGCCAAATTATCCTGTTGCTGGCATTGGCGGCAAAGCTCTCCGCAGCAAAGCAACCGAACATTATCGTCTTTCTGGTCGATGACTACGACAAGTATGAAACCAGCGTGTATGGCGGCGAGGTCCTTACCCCCAACCTTGAACGCATGGCACGGGAAGGCATCACCTTCGACAACGCACATGTAACCAGCACAGTTTGCACGCCCTCGCGCTACACTTTCCTCACAGGTCGATACGCAGGCTCCTCCCACTACTCAGAATACCTCACATTATTCCCTCCCGGCCAGCAGGCTCTGCCGGGATTCAATGTCGGCCTTGAGCCGGACAACATGAATATTGGGGCAATACTGGCAGACAACGGCTATGCCACCGGGTTCGTCGGCAAATTCCACGTCGGGCCATCACTCAGTGACCTTGCCTTTCGCAGAAAATACGGGCTGCATGAAGTGCAAAAAAACACGCCCTTTACCGAGAAGCTCAACCGTCAGCAGTTTGATAACGAGAAAAGATTCCGCCAGGCGGTAAAGGATTACGGCTTCACGTGGGCCAAGAACATCTACTGGGACAACACCAAGGCTCCCTTTCAGAGCCACAATCCGGAATGGACCGTGGCGGCCGCCGTGGAATTCATCCAGTCACATAAGGATCGGCCTTTTTATTTACACTACTGCACCACCCTGCTGCACGGGCCCAATGGCGCATGGCACAAGTCGCTCTCCCGCCCCGAGGTTACCGGGGAGGGAATCATAAAGGAACCCCTGAGCGCCATGCCGGCACGCTCATCGGTGATGAAGCGCATCGGGAAGGCCGGGCTTAGCTCCAATGAAGCCGGATACCTGTGGATGGATGATTCCCTCGGGGTAATTCTCGACAAGCTGGATGAGCTAAACCTCAGTGACAACACCGTGGTGCTCTTCATTGCCGACCACGGATCAGGAAACAAGGGTTCTCTCTACAAGACGAAAGGCACCGAGGTGCCGTGTATCATGCGCTGGCCAAAGGGCATGAAATCGGGCGTGCGCAGCAATGAACTTATCCAGAATACCGACTTTGTTCCCACCTGGTTTGAACTGACCGGAATTGTTGCTCCTGCCCGCTACAGGGTTGACGGCGTAAGCATTAAAGCGCTTTTCCGCAAGCCTCATGCGCCGGTGCGCGAGTATGTCTACAGCGAAATAGGTGCGGCTCGTTCCATTAAAACCAAGGATCACAGCTATATCGCGCTGCGTTACACGGAAGGCCAGGTGGCCGGGGTGCGTGAGAAAAGCAAGCGCCATCTCAAGTCCATGACCGGCCTGAGTGGCGGAGTCTCCCGCTCCATTGCCAGTCACCCCCATGCCTACACCGGCAACCAGCTCTATGACCTCAAAGACGATCCTCAAGCGCAACAGAACCTCGCCGCGCTGCAACGCCATGCCGGCACCCTCAAGCGCATGCGGAAATTGATGATCGAAGAACTGGGGAAATTTTCCCGGCGCCCATACGGGGAGTTCTTTACCGGGGGCAACTCAATCGCCGGTGGCAGCTACGATGACGTCTTCGAGGCACTGCGAAAATCGGCTTCTGACAAGAAAAAGAAGAAATAACCCCGGGCAAAAATGAAGACCCCGTTGCTCCTCCTTGCACTCTTCGCATTCCCGATCCTGCCCGCCGGGGCGGCAGAACCCACCTTTGACCTGCAGGCCCACCGGGGAGGAAAAACCCTCTGCCCGCCAGGCAACATCCTGCCGGCCTTCAGGAAAGCCCTGAACCTTAAGGTCACAACTCTGGAACTCGACACCCATATCACCAGGGACGGTGAAATCATCATTATCCATGACCCTGGCGTTCTGGAAAAAGCCATCAGCAAACCGACGCAAACCCACGGCTACCGAATCAGGAAACATGCCTTGAGCGAGATTAAACAATATGTCATCCGCGCCGGGGAGGGAAAAACAGCAACTGTTCCCACCCTTGAGGAATTCTTCCTGTTCTTGAAAGCCTACCCCGATGCAGCAGAAACCCCGGCAGACGCAAGGCAGAACGCACGGGAAATACGGCTGAACATTGAGACCAAGGAACAAGGCTATGAAGACAAACTCGTAACGCTCATCAAAAGCCATGGTCTGGAAAAAAGGGCTGTCATCCAGTCCTTCAAGATGGCATCCCTGGTGAAGGTAAAGCGCCTCTCGAAAGTCATCGGGACATCGGCACTCACCCCGTCCCTGGAGGAAGCCAGGAAGGCACAAGCCGATTACTGGTCCCCTGAATACCCTGAACTCAACACCGCCCTGATAAAAGAAGCACATGCCGAAGGGCTGAAAGTCGTTCCCTGGACCTGCAACAGCAGGAAAGACATGGCCAGGCTGATCGGCATCGGAGTGGACGGCATCATCACGGATAACCCCCCGATGCTCATCGAATTGCTGGGAAAAGCAGGACTCAAATTTTAATCGCAGAGCCGGGCTTACAATGCTAGAGTCACTGCGATTCGGATCACCATCCTGATGGACAGCCAAGAGTTCCAGCGCCTAAAGGACGCCCTGCCAAAGCTCCCCAATTTAAACTGGGGCATGTTTAAGGTCATCTTTCTGGTTCTGGTGGCGATTGTAGGCATCCTCACCTCCTTCTACACCATCCCCGCCGAGTCCGTCGGCGTCGTGATGCGCTTCGGGGAATACTCATCGACGAGTGAGCCCGGGTTAAGGTTGAAGGTCCCGTTCTTTATTGACCAGGTCGAGGAGGTCCCGGTAAAGCGGAAGCTCAAGCAGGAGTTCGGCTTTGGCACCGAAGGTGCCACCAACAGATACCAAAAATCAGGCCCCCGGGTTCAGGACTCGGAAAAATCAATGGTTACCGGTGATAGCAACGTGGCCCTTGTTGAATGGGTGGTGCAATATCACATTGAAGACCCGATAAACTTCCTCTTCAAGGTACGCAACCCCGACGAAACACTGCGCGATTCCTCCGAGTCCATCATGCGCGAGGTGGTCGGCGACAGGAGTGTCGATGAGGTAATCACCTTCGGTCGCCAGGAAATCGAGATCGAAGCCAAGACAAAGCTGCAGGAACTCATCAACAAGTATGAGATGGGGCTGGCTATTGACTTAATCCAGCTCAAGAGCGTTAACGCACCGCGCGAGGTACAGGCCTCGTTCAATGAAGTGGAATCCGCAAAACAGGAGCTGGAGCAGGCAAAGAACCGTGCCACGGGAACAAAACTCAGCGCTCTCAAGGAAGCCAAGGGAAAAGCGGATAAGCTGATCCTGGAAGCAGAAGGCTACGCCACAGAAAGAATCAATCAGGCGGAAGGTGACGTGGCTGCCTTCAATGCCGAATTTGAGGAATATATCAAGGCACCGGAAGTCACCAGGCAACGCCTCTACCTTGAGGCGATGGGGGAAACACTTCCCAAGCTGGGACGCAAGATCATCCTTGATGATGAGGCGCAGCAGCTCCTGCCCTTCCTGCAGATTGACCCTGGTGCCAAGAACTTCAACACGGGAAGGGGAGCCAAGTAATGACCATCGCCTTCCGCATCATTATCGCCGGCATCGTCATCGTCATGACCCTTTTCTTCACCGGAGCCGCCTACACCGTGAGGCAGTTTGAGCAGGCCGTCATCACACAGTTTGGTGAGGTCAAGGGAGACCCCGTCACAGAACCCGGGTTGCACTTCAAGATTCCCTTTATCCAGAAGGTAAACCGCTTTGATAAGCGCGCCCTGGAGTGGGATGGGCCACCCAATGAAATGCCCACCCGGGAAAAAACCTACATCGTGGTCGATACCTTCGGCAGATGGAAGATTGGCGATGCCAGGCTCTACCTTGAGAGCCTGCAGGAAGAGCGCCGTGCCCAGTCGCGCATCAGTGATATCCTGGGAAGTAAAACCAGGGGCGCTGTCGCCAACCACAACCTCATTGAGATTGTGCGCACAACCAAGGACCGAATCCCCGAGGTGGAAACCCCTGATCCCGAAACCGCGGAGGGCGGCGAAGAAGAACCCGAAAAAGCGAAGCAAGCGGTCTGGAAATCCATCACCAAGGGCAGAACAAAGATTGAACAGGAAATCTTCGCGGCGGCAAAGGAGGAATTAAAGCCCCTTGGCATCGACCTCCTCGACATCCGCTTCAAGCGCTTTAATTACCGCCCGGAGGTCAGCCGGCAAATCTACACCAGGATGACCACTGAGCGGCAGGCCATCGCCCAGGAATACCGGGCAGAGGGAAAAGGAGAAGGTGACCGCATCCTCGGAGAAATGGAAAAGGAGCTCAAGCGGATTCAGTCGGAAGCCTACAAGCAGGTGGCAACCATCAAGGGAACTGCAGATGCAACCGCGATAGTCACCTACGCTGACGCCTACAACAAGAGCAAGGAGTCGGTTGAATTCTATGAATTCCAAAAGACCATGAAACTCTACCGCACCGCCCTTTCCTCCGACACCTCGGTGATCCTCTCGACGAAGAGCGACCTGTTCCGCTACCTGAAGGGGCATGGCGGAACGCCGAACGACCAGTAAACCGGAACATCTGGAAATGGCTGCGCCTCAATGCACGCATCAATCAAGCCGGTTGGCAGCAGTCTATAAAATCCTCCCGCTCCTCCTTTTAACAACACTCCTAAGCGTCGCTACCGGCTGTAGGCGTGAGGGATCCCCGGGTGATGGCTTTGACTTCCGGCTCGGCCACTGGACCGTGGAAACTACCAGCCAGCAAGCAGGCAAGGATCCGGTAACCATTAGGCAGGAAATGCATGGACGATGGCGGGAAAAGGGAAAGTCGGTGGAAACCATCACCGAATTCACCACAGCCGACGGCAAGGTTCTTCTGCTTAAGCGCATGGTGGTGAGCCTTGACACTGAGCGCTCCTGTTATGTGGACACCAGTGAACTCTCCAATGGCGCCAAAATCATTCACCATACCACCTGGGATGAGGACAATGGCGCATTTGCCATGCAACAAATTTCCCCGGAGCCGGCAAAGGGCAGCCAAAAAATCTCCACGGCAACACGGGTGGATAAGGACAACTTTGTCCTGGCCTCGGAAGAAAAATCCTTCGGTGGTGTGACGGTAGGGTCGGCAACAGGAAAGAAAACCCGCGCCGGTAAAGCAGATGATGCGCGCTTTGAGGAACTGGAGAAAAAGTTTGAGTCCCTGCTTGCCCGGTCAAAGCCGCAGAAAAAAGGATAACCGGGGATAATCCCCTGCCGCTAAAACCACTGAGGGCATACGACACTTTTTTGTATTCCACTGTGATGACAATCCGGGCTAGTCTCAAAGGCGATGCCTGAATCGCCAAGTCCATCCTCTCCCGCCAACCTTATCCTGCGCCACGAGGACAAGGCAGAAAGGGAAGTCAGCGCCTGCGGATACCGCTATCGCCTGCTGAGTCGGGGAGATGATGATGTCGCCGCCTGGGCCCACGCCGTTGACATTGACGGCGCCCGCCCCCACTACCACAAGCGGGCCACTGAGCTCTACTATGTCCTGGAAGGCGAGGGGAAAGTGCTTCTCGATGGCAGGGCAGAGGAAGTGCGCAAGGGCACCATGGTTCATATTCCGCCCGGCGTGGTGCACAGCGCCCAAGGAAAAATGCGTGTGCTGGTTGTCGGCATCCCCGATATTGACGATTCCGATGTCTTCTACGTCGATGAGGATTGATGATGCCAATCACGTCGTAGCCCTCCATGCCATTGTGTCCTTCTTATTTCCATCCTGTTTAATAACCATGACCCTAACCGATACCCAAAGTAAGCCCCCAGGACGCCGTGCCCCTGCCTTCATGATCCTGACCGCCCTTCTGCTGGCCCTTGGCGCCCCGGCACGCAACGCCAAGGCGCAAGTGGACAAGGATGCCCTCCCGCCAGTCGAGAAGGGCTTCGAAATCAACTTTTTTGTCAAGGAACCGCATATTATCAATCCCTCATCACTCTGTTTCGACCGGCAAGGCCGCCTTTACGTGGGCGCAGGCCCGCAATACCGGCATCCAAAGGAGGATTCGCCCACCGACTACATCAAGATCCTGATCGATGCGGATAATGACGGTGTCGCCGAGACGGTGAAGACTTTTGCCGAGGGACTCAACTGTGTTCAGGCGATGGCCTGGAAAGGCAATGAGCTCTGGGTCGCCAATGCACCGGAACTCACGGTGCTGCGTGATACCGACGGGGATGATGTCGCCGACGAGTACCAGGTCATCTTCACGGGGCTCAACAACCTGCGCCACAGTGTGCACGGGCTTAACTGGGGACCCGACGGCTGGCTCTATTTCACCATGGGCAACACCTGGGTAAAGCCGAACGCGCCAAAGCCGATTCGTGACCTGCAGGGCATCAAGTCGGAAGACAAGACGCAATACCCGCTGACAAAGATCTATACAAAGGACACCTACCCGAAAAGCTACCACCCCATGAACAAGGACGAGAAGGAGGGCGGGGTTTTCCGCTGCCGGCCTGGCGGGCACGGACTTGAGCTTTTCGCCCGCGGCATGCGCAACCCCTGGGACATGTGCATGGACAGTGGCTTCAACTGGCTCGCCACCGACAACGACCCGGGCCGGCCAGGCGAGCGAATCTTCATGCCGATCCGTCACGGCCACTACTCGATGCGCCACCCGTGGAAATTCGACTGGATGGGCAAACACATCGCCATCGCCCCCTCCTCCGATCTGTTCCCAAGCGTGAGCGGTTCCGGAACCGGTGTTGCCTTTTACAGCTCATTCCATTTCCCGGAACAATACCGCAACCGCTACCTGATCGCTGACTGGACCAATAACTGTATCTTCCTCTATCGCCCGAAATGGGTCGGTGCATTGCAGGTGCCAGCAGAAACCAAGCGCAAGATTGTCGATGGCGGAGCAACCCGGGGAGGCGATCTGGGCTACAAGGGAGGCAAGGGCCGCTCGCTTTTCCGCCCGACCGACATTGAGGTTGGGCCCGATGGTGCCCTTTACATTGCCAGCTGGGGGTCCGTATACGGCACCGAGTATGTGCCAAAGGAAAAATGGACGGCCGAGGAGAACGCAAAATACCAGGGACGCGTATTCCGCCTTATCCACAAGGAGTCGCCGCTAATTCCCCGGACAACGTGGGATACAGCAAAGCGCAAAAAAGACATCAAGACCTGGAGCTTGGGAGAACTGATTGAGGATCTCGGCTCCAACCTCCATGTCTGGCGGGTTCATGCGCAGGACGAGCTCATCCGACGGGGCGATGCGGTGCGCAATGACCTCTTGGAGACAATTCGGTCCGGCCAGCTTAGCGAGACCCAGGCGACCTGGGCGATGTGGGCCATCGGCCACATCGACAAGGCCCGTGGCGAGGACAACGGTCAGATAGAGCAATTTGCCAGTGGCCAATGGCAAGCCACGAAGAAAGGCAGTCGCTTCCCACTTGCAAGCTACAGACTCAACGTCCGCATCCAGGCCACACGCATCCTCGGTGAGAACGGGGAGAGCTCCGCAGCGCCCTTATTGATCAAGCTGCTCGGTGACAGCGAGCCACGCATCCGGATGGCGGCGATGGGCTCGCTCGACTGCATCGGCTGGGGCAAGCATAGTGTCGCGATCCTCGACGCCATCGCCTACGAGACCGACCGGGTGGCCTACTACACCAACTGGCAGGTGATGCGTCGCCACCTGCCTGAGGGCAAGCGCCGAGAATTGCTCAAGGACGAGCGCCCCGGTATCCGCCGCATGGCCGCCCTCGGCCTGATGGAGGAGGGTGATCGCGACTTGCAGAGGCGGGCTGGTGAATTTCTCGATGGCGCGGTAACTGACAACGGCAATCCCCTGAAAAGTCTGACCCTGTCCGCCGACAAGGAACATTTCCGCCAATCCAGCCTTGTGAGATTTGCCGCAGCAACTCCCGGAACAATCCGCTATACCCTCGATGGGTCCGATCCCTCGGCAAAATCCGATGAAGCGAAAGGGGAGCTCACGGTGACTGAAAGCGCCACGCTCAAGGCAGCCGTGTTCAAGGAAGGGCGTCGCCTCTCTGAAGTCGAAACACTGGTAATGCACAGGATCAGCGACTCTGAATGGCGGGATCGGCTCTTTGTTCGCGGCATCCGCGGCAAGGGCTCGGCAAGCTCCTATCGTGCAGAGCCCGAAGGCCTGCAACGGGGCACTCTCGTCTATGCGGATCGCAACTACACCTTCACCGAAATCCCCGAGGCTCTCGCCGGCGCTACCCACATCCGCACCCACAAC
>JAAESJ010000133.1 GCA_024229495.1 Verrucomicrobiaceae bacterium
CATCTCGCCTGCTACAAGGTCACTGGTAGTAGGAGCACTACTAGAAGTGTGAGATCGTTTCGGTAATATTGCTAATGCCATTTAGAATGTTCCACCATCCAATGATGTTGCCCAGGAGATAGTATCACTTGCTGCCGTGTAGAAAGCTACACCGTCATCTGATCCGCCACCGTCTAGAGCTGATAATGTGTCTGCTGTGTTAGCAACTAGTAATGAACCTTTAGCAATTGCCGAAAGTCCTGTACCACCATCTGCCACCGCAACATCAGTACCACTGGCACGATAGACTGTGTTACCTTCAACTGCGATATCACCAGCAGATGCCCGTGTGATTGTTGTATCAGATGCGTGACCTAACTCAATACCTGTGAGTTGTGGTGAGTCACCTGTACCAACACCGATAGATGTTCGTAGTGTTGCACCAGACTCTAATACAAAGTTAGAACCATTGCCGACTACCATTCCACCGTCTGTTACTGCAAGGCCTGCCAAGTCAGCAAGTTGAGCATCGTATGCCTGAACATCTGTACCGATAGCAAGTCCCAAAGATGTTCGAGCTGTTGCACCAGACTCGGTTACAAAGGCAGAACCTGTACCAACAATGAAACTTCCATCGCCGGGTGTTAGTTCTGAGATAGCTGCCAAGTCTGCATCATAAGCTTGAACATCAGAACCGATGGCAAGACCTAAAGCAGTTCTTGCGGCA
>JAAESJ010000134.1 GCA_024229495.1 Verrucomicrobiaceae bacterium
CCGCTAAGAAGGCTGCTAAGAAGCCTGCTAAGAAGAAGGCCGCTAAGAAGGCTGCTAAGAAGCCCGCTAAGAAGGCTGCTAAGAAGCCTGCTAAGAAGAAGGCCGCTAAGAAGGCTGCTAAGAAGCCCGCTAAGCGTAAAGCTGCCAAGAGGAAGTAAATTACTCTTGTGCGTTTGCAGGTGAATTTAACTTGCCTGCATCAACGCTAGCCAATCACGGAAAGCCCCGGCGATTATCGCCGGGGCTTTTTTGCTTTTTACACGGCGGGCCTTGTATCATTTTCCAATGGTTACCGAAAAGGGGTTGAGAATCGCCCGGTGTCAGTGTAAATATCTTGCCCGGAAAAGCGCGGTTAGCTCAGGGGTAGAGCACCACATTGACATTGTGGGGGTCACTGGTTCAAATCCAGTATCGCGCACCATTTTCCCATTAAGTCGGTATTTTAATAGGGCGCGCCAACATCATTTATCTAGTGAGCAACAAAGGGTGTTGTGGTGTGCCACCCATCAAGACTTCATGGAAGTGGGGTTGCCGGATAAGTCACTCAGGTTCCAGATCATGGTAATCGACCAGCTTTTCGAGTTGATCTTCCGGGTGCATGAGCAAATCTGCCTCTTCAGGTTAAGAGGCTCTTAGGCTGAGAAGGGCTTTTATTTGATTGCGCCGGTCTGAATCAGGAGGGATTACGGTCAGCTTGCTCAAGGTGAAACTGTTCAGGGTTCGGTTGTGCGGTTTCAGGCCGTGTGCGTCCCCAGTATTCGCTGAATGTCTCGTTGTTCTGCCGCTGCTTGACAAAGTTGTCCAGATAACCTCGGATTTCCCCGGGGATGTCGTCGAAGAGCACGATTTTCTTTTCCAAGCTTGCCAGCCTGTTGCCGGCACTTGAACCGCCGACAAACATGGCGTATTTGCCTGGCGCGCGGCCAACAAAGGCGAAGTCTGCGTTATAGGGACGGGCACAGCCGTTGGGGCAACCTGTCATTCGCATAAGGATGGGGTCATCACTCAAGCCCAATTCCTCAAGGATGCCATCCACTGAGTCCAGCAATCCAGTGAAGACCCGCTCGCTTTCACTTAGGGCAAGTCCACAGGTGGGCAAGGCTACGCAGGCATGACCCATCTGGCGCAGGGCAGTGAAGTCCTTTCCGGTCACCAGCTCGTGCTCGCTGAGGATGGAGTTGACTCTGTCGCGGTCCTCCTTCCTGATGTCGTAAAAATACATGTTCGCGTTGGCGGTGACCCGCATGGAGCAGTCGATCTCGCCGGCAATTTTCCGGAAGGCACTGCGGGTTTTCCCGGCATCACTGTCGATAACTCTTCCCTGGGCGACGTAAACGCCCACGAAATATTTCCCGTCCCCCTGCGTGTGCCAGCCAAGGGTATCGGCAACGGTGCCCAGCTGCACTTCCCGAACAGGCTCGCTGGGGAAGTCGATGCGTTCTTCGACTTTATGGCGGAACCACTCGATACCGCGCTCAGCCACCAAATATTTTACTCGGGCATGCTTGCGGTCACTGCGGTCGCCGTAGTCACGGTGTATTGTAACGATTGCCTCGCAGGCGGCGGCGGCGTGTTCGGCAGCGCAATAAAACAGTGGCTGAGCAAGGCACGGATAGGTCTCCACCTTGCCGTGGCTCATGCCGAATCCGCCGCCAACATGGATTGAATAACCGATGACCTCTCCATCCTCAAGGTGGGCGATGAAACCAACGTCCTGGCTGAAGAGGTCAACATCATTGCATGGTGGGACGGCGATGCCGATCTTGAACTTCCGTGGCAGGTAGTATTTGCCGTAAATGGGTTCCTCCACTTCCCCGGCGGCTTCATCAACAGCCAGGTCGAGTTTTTCGCCGTCAAGCCAGATGGAACTGTAGGCTGTGGTGCGGGCCATGAAACGCTCACTGATTTCATCTGCGAGGAGCCTGGTGGCCGAATGGGCTTTATCGTTGACGGGCGTTCCGGGAGCCATGGTGTTGCGCACTACGTCACCGCATGCTCCCCAAGAGGTCATTCCGCAGTTTGCAATAGCTCTGACAGTGTCGCGCAATCCTCCTTTGAGGATGCCGTGCAACTGGATGCCTTGGCGGGAGGTCAGTCGCATTGTCGCATTTCCCAGTTTCTCTGCCATATCGTCATGTGCGAGGTATTGCTGGGCAGTCAGCGTTCCGGAAGGCATTTTGGTACGCACCATGAACATCCACTCCTTGTCGAGTTTTTGCTTGCGACGCTCGGATCGACTGTCCCTGTTGTCCTGCTGATAGCTACCGTGGAACTTGAGCAGCTGATACTCGGCTTCCTCAAAATGTGAGGCATCCGAAAGCAGTGTCTCGACGATTTTTCCGCGCAGTCCGCGACTCTCGTCCTTTATTTCCTCACAGCTTTGTTTTGGCATTTTTGGTTGGTAATTTTCCTTTGCCGGTATGCTTACCGTGCTGATTTGATTAATACAATTTTATCCTGCGGTCACTTGCCCTTCTTCGTCTACATGTGAATCCTGGGAATGAGGATCAAGGTGCAGTCGCATGGGAATCATCTTGGAGAAAACGAATCCATTGCGGGTGAAGAAGCGCTGGGATTCTTCACTGATCTTGTCGGTCAGCAGCGTAATGCGCTTGAAGTCCTTGGTCAGCGCGAATTCCCGTACTGCGTTCAGTAATACTGATCCGTAGCCCTGACCGCGGTGAGATGGATGAATGAAAAAGTCCTCCAGGATGAGGACCAGTCCCCCTTCTGCGGTGCTGATGGTGAACAGGATGTTCACCATGCCCATAATCAGGTCGTCGTTGCGGAGCACAAAGATGCGTCCACGACTGGGTTCTTCAAGGATGAGTTTGAGACCGCGTTCCTGCTTCTCATGACTGGGCTCAAAATCCCCCTCCATTTCAAAGAGGTCCATTGCCATCTGAACGAGTTGCGGAAGATCTCCAAGGGTTGCGGGTTCAACCCGGGTCTGGTTGGATTTTTCTAGGGCGTCTTGAGGCATCTGGCTCAAATGTTAGCAGGAAGTCAGCGCTTGGGCGCAAAAAATATTGGAATCATTTGTTCATTATCCACAAGGTCGTGAGTCGGTTACGTATTCGTGTAAGAGAATAATATTTCAGCTTGCTTAACTATTAAAGGAATCGATTATACAAATTAGGATAAACCTCATTGATTGTAGCTATGCTCAAGAATTAACTGATCGCTTGGATTGCAAAAACAATGATAAGTTCAGAATCCAGCAACCAAGTATCCCATTCCTCAGAATCCCAAGGGGAAGATCGAGGGAGAATGTTGTCGTTGCGGGTGATAGTTGCTTCTGTGCTGGCGGTTTTCCTTGTTATTGCGCTGGGAATGACTGGTGGGCGGGTGAGGAAACTTGGGAATCGGGTCACAATGCTTGAAGAAGAGGGGAGCTTTTTCCAGCGCCGGTTGGAGAGTTTTAGGGAAGACAATCAGCGTCTGTTGTCGAGAATCCGGGATTATCAGGATGTGCTCGAGGTTGCCAAGCAATCCAATGTTTCCCTCTCAAAACGCTTACTGAACCGAGATCTTGCCGTGGAGGACCTTCAACGCAGCATTCAGTCTATCCTTGAGCAGAAATATGAGAATGAGTTGAGGCTGAACGGGCAGATAGCCAGGCTTGAGGAAATTAAGCGTGACTTGAGCGCTCGGGGCGCTGCATTGAGTGAGGCTGTTGCCGCACAGGGGAAGGAGATCGCGCAACTTGAGCAATCCTACCAGCTAACTAGCGATAAGCTTGCCCGGGAATTGGAGAAAAATGACAGGTTGTCGATCGAGAATGAAAAATACTTGGGAATGGTATACGATTTTGAGGAAAAGTTCGTTTCGGCAGAGGAGAGGAACAGGGGGCTCGTTGAGCGTTTTAATCTTCTGCAGGATCGCACGAATATCCTTGAATCGGAAAAATCAGAACTGAAGGAAGAACTCAGGGGGTGGATTGAGTCTGAGGTGAGTCAACCGGGTGTTGAGGATACAGTGGCGCAGGGCGCAAGTGATCGCATCAATGTGCCCGGCGGACTGAAGGGCGCACCTTCGGCTAATGGAGAGGTCAATAAAGCGACCGTTGTCAACGCAGCCGGATTGACGGAGTAATCGATCTCTGCATGACGGGAAGGGGATATTCTTTCTTTTGCGGATCGCGCAGTGCGTTTGCGGATAACTTGAGTTTGGCAGTTGGGAAATGACTGATATTCAGTGGTGGTAGTGTGCGTCTGATGACTGATTAAGACAGTGACTTCCCCAATGAGGCGGGTGGGTTTCATGAATAATGAGAATTGAGCATTCGAACTGCCACTATACTGAGCTTTTTCTGGCTCAGATTTGCTGCGGGAGCAAAGAGTTTTGTCCCCTTGGTCGCAAGGGGGCGTCGAACCAGTATTAGTTGGTAGCTGCGTCTTTCCCGGTTCGAACTTGTGTAAGTGCTGTTTTTATATCCGATATCTGCAAACCCATACCACTTAAAGGAATGCGCATAGCCTGGTTGGGTGCAGTGTCTAAACAAAAAGCACTCCGGAATGAACCGGAGTGCTTCTCTAAGGATTGAGGCCCCGCATGTGCCGACGGCGGTGAAGAGGGCTCACGTGTCCCGGATATTACCAGGTGGGTGGCCGCCTTGCTGAAATCTGCCTTCCAGTGAAGGCTTGACATCAAACAACGGGCTAAGCCTCCCGTACATAAACTAACGGGTCGGGCCCTTAAGTCCGCAAAACGCGAAACACCGTAGGGTTATCTCAAAAATGGAAAATTTAAAAGAACATGAACAGGTGGATGCATTCGCATGCGGATGCATCCACGGTATTCAGCGAAAATCCACAGGAAGCTTGGCTTTCAATTCGGAGAGAATTTCAGCGTGTGCACTGTCGACTTCTGAGGACTCCAGTGTGCGTGTTCGATCGCGATACGTCAATGAATAAGCAATGGATTTTTTACCTGCATCAAGACGTTTCCCGCTTTCATCGTGAAACAAATCAAAGAGTCTAAAGGACTCGAGAATTGGAGATTTGATCCTTGAGAGGACGAAATCGATCTCGCCACTGGTCAGTGACAGGTCCACTTCCATTGCGATATCCCGGCTAACAGACGGAAATTTTGGCAGGTCCTCATACTGTTTTTTTGCACTGGTTTTTTTCTGCAGTATGTCCAAGTCGATCTCGGCGGCATAGACCGGGTGCCGCGCATCAAGTTCGCGGGTTCTTGCTGGGGAAATTTCTGCGATCTTACCGATACACAATTTTCCCAGTGTGATGTCGGTAATGAAGGAGGCCCCTCGGGTGGAATCTTCGCTTCTTAGAAAGGTTGTATTTGCACCAGTGACCGCCTCGATTATTCCTTTTAAGGTAAAGAGGTCGGCGCTTTCTGGTTGAGGGTTCTTCCAGGATCCCTGTCCGGGACCTGATACGAGTAATCCCAGATGTTGCGTCTCCTCGCCTTTGTGGTTGTTGGAAAAGATAGTTCCCATTTCAAATAAACGCAGGTTTTCGATGCCTTGGTGGATGTTGCGCTCGGCAATTTCCATTAGGGCGCCAACCAGCCCGGAACGCATGTGAGTAAGCTCATCGTTTAATGGATTCTTAAGAGCAATCGGCTCATGATCCGCTGTGCATACATTGTCGGCATTGCGAGCAGTGGAGGTAAGTTTGATGGTTCGCGTTTCATGAAACCCTATTGATGAGAGCCTATTGGCGATGTCACTCATGAAGTCATGGGTTCTGTCTGCACTAGAGATTTCCGAAAACCATGACCTTTGCCGGGAGGGGATATTATCAAGGCCATAAACTCTGGCGACTTCCTCGTAGAGATCAGCAGGGCGGGTTAAGTCTCTCCGATAACTGGGTATTTGCCATTGCGAGATACTACCTTTCTCTTCGAGCCTCCTGAGGCCAAGTTGTTCAAGGATGGTGAACATCTCGGCGTTTGTGACGCTGCAACCGAGCAGTTTCCTGCAATTCTCGGCATTTAGCTCCACTTCTTGATTCAAAGAGGGCAATGCGCCGCAGGTTACGATATGGTTCTCTGCTTGGCCGCCGGCTAGTTCGGTGATCAGATTAGTGGCCAGTTCTGAAGCGCCTGTAGCCTGTGCCGGATCAGCCCCGCGCTCGAAGCGGTAACTTGAGTCACTGGAAATTCCGAGGCGACGTCCGCTGCGGCGGATTCCGGCGGGAGAAAAATAGGCTGATTCAAGAAGGATCTCGGTTGTCTCTCCGGTTACACCAGTGGCTTCACCGCCCATGATCCCGGCAATGGCAACGGGGCCGGTGTCATCGGCGATCACAAGATCCTCTGGTGTTAATTCATAGTCCAACCCGTCGAGAGCAATCATGGTTTCTTTGTCTTCAGCTTTTCGCACATGGATGCCTCCCGTGATCTTGTCGGCATCAAAGGCATGTAGGGGTTGCCCCATTTCCATCAGGACGTAGTTGGTGATATCAACGATGTTATTGATTGGACGCAGGCCGATTGACTCAAGTTTTGTTTTTAACCAGGCCGGACTTTCGGTGACCTTGATTCCGTGAATACGGCGTGCCGTGTAAAACCTGCATTCTTCAGTGGCACTGATCCGGATGTCTTCCCCTGTTGCGGATTGTTCCGGAATGCTGGCATTGGAGTGGTCAGGATTGGATTTAAGGTCACGCCCGGCGAGAACTGCTAGCTCCCGCGCGATGCCCAGATGGCTCAGGCAATCGGGGCGGTTTGGGGTAATTTCCAGGTCGAATACCGGGGAAAAAATCTTGAGGAGAGGCGTGCCAGGGTTGCAGTCCGGAGGGAGAATCCACAATCCGCTATCCTCCTCCCCCCCCAGTTCTTTGGCGCTACAGAGCATGCCGTTTGACTCGATTCCTCGCAGCTTGCCTTTTTTTATGGTGAATCCTGTGCCCAAGGAAGCTCCCGGAAGGGCGAGTGGGACATTATCACCCACCTGGTAGTTTTTCGCCCCGCATACGATTTGCCGGGGAGTTTTCGTGCCGTCATCCACCATGCAAACGGACAATTTATCGGCATCAGGGTGCTTCTCGCTGCTCTGGATGGTGGCAACGACAACATTTTCCGGTATGGCCTTGATACCTTCGACTTCAATGCCTGCAAATGTCAGCAGGTCATCTAGTTCCTCCTCGGAGTATCCTGAGAGGTCAACGTGGTCACTTAGCCAATCGATTGCAACTTTCATGGGAACTGGCGCAGGAAGCGAATGTCATTTTCGATAAGTAGCCGGATGTCGGCTATGCCCCAGAGAATCAT
This sequence comes from Verrucomicrobiaceae bacterium, assembly GCA_024229495.1. GTDB lineage: Bacteria > Verrucomicrobiota > Verrucomicrobiia > Verrucomicrobiales > DEV007 > CACIUL01. The sequence continues at coordinate 7,240 of JAAESJ010000134.1, forward strand.
GGCCAGGCGTTCCAGACCCAAGCCGAAGGCAAATCCGGACACTTGATCCGCATCATAGGCACTGTCACCCCGCGCTTTATTTACGGCGCTGAAAACATCCGGGTCCACCATCCCACAACCTGCAATCTCGATCCATTTGGATTTTTTCCCCCTGGCTTCCAACATGATGTCGATTTCGAAACTGGGTTCCGTGAACGGAAAGAAGTGCGGACGGAAACGGACAGGTGTTTTCTCCCCGAAAATCGATCTCAATAGGTATTCGAGTGTTCCCTTGAGGTCAGCCAGAGATACGCCTTCATCGACATAAAGACCCTCAAGTTGGTTAAAGTTGCTCAGGTGAGTCGAATCTATCTCATCACGCCGGAAAGCGGCACCAGGGGCAATTACCCGGATGGGCGGAGGGCTTGACTCCATGGAGCGTATCTGCACGGTTGACGTATGGGTGCGGAGAAGGCGCCCATCCTGGAAGTAGAAAGTGTCACTCTCATTGCGGGCAGGGTGATCAGGCGGTGTGTTTAAGGCATCGAAGCAGTGCCACTCAGTTTCGATTTCGGGTCCGCTGGCAAGAGAAAATCCCATTCGGCGCAGGGTTGCCACGGCTTGATCAAGGATTTGTGAGATCGGGTGGCGTGATCCTCGGGGGGTTGGCTGGCCAGGGAGAGTGACATCAATATTTCCAGAGGCCTTGGAATCAGCTTCATTTTGCAGGGCTTCTGCCTTTTCGCTGATTGCTGTGGTAATGGCGCCGCGAACCTGGTTAAGGGCCTTGCCGGCAGCTGGCTTATCCTCCTTGGGAATATCTTTCATCCCTGCCGAAACAACGGTGATTCGCCCTTTGCGACCGAGGTAGGCGATCCGGAAAGTCTCTAATCCATCAGCGTCCGCAATTTCAGCAATCGCGGAAATCGCATCGGAATGGATGGCTTCGAGTTCTTTAAGCATGGGGAAAAGCCGTCGCGCGGGGCGAGCTCGAAGTTCTCCCGCTGTTTTCCAGCGACGTTGTCGCTTACGATGCGGTTTTTTTGCTTTCCAGCGCGGATTTCGCCTGGGTCACGAGTTGGGTGAAGGCATCTTCATCGTGAATGGCAATGTCGGACATGACCTTGCGATCAAGATCAATGTTATTTGCCTTAAGCCCTTCCATGAATCTGCTGTAAGTGATGTCACGGGCACGGCAGGCGGCATTGATGCGCTGAATCCAGAGTGCGCGGAAGGTGCGCTTGTGGTTTTTGCGGTCACGGTAAGCGTATGTCATCGCTTTGCGCACGGCGTCTTTTGCAAAGCGGTATTTTTTTGAGCGAAAGCCACGGAAGCCCTTGGCTTTGGCAAGTGTGCGTTTGCGTCGTTTGCGACTTGCAGGAGAGTTGGTTGCTCTTGGCATTGATATTATCCTCGGGTTCAGGCAGTTTGGTTTATATATTCATGACCTGCGGTCTCGCCTGTCCGGTTTGATTCCACTAACCGGGAATCAGGCCGCGAGGTCGTTGCCCGCTGTTACCGCGTTTAAACAGAAACAGCAGGGTTCCGCTTTAATTAGCGGATTAGTGGCTAAAGGGCAGGTTTTCGCGGAAACGCGGCAAGTCAGCCTCTGAGACAAGTGCAGCCTTACCTAAATTGCGCTTTCTTTTGCGGCTTTTATTTAGGAGAAGGTGGCGCTTGCCTTGTTTACGGCGCAACATTTTCCCAGTGCCGGTTACCTTAACCCGCTTTGAGATTGCCTTGTGCGTTTTGCTTTTGCCCGCTGTTCTAGCCATGGGGCGGGAAAACTAGCGGAAACCGGCTGTCTCGCAACCGCTTTTTGAGTTTATTAGGACAGATCCTGTGGCAAGGCTTTGCTGCTATCTTGTTTAAATGAACAGGAATTTAACTTTACTTTACTAATTGCTGATGCCGCCTAACGGTGTTGCGGTCAGCTTAGGTATTTCGTGATCGCAAGGATGGATTCAACAACTCAACGCATCTGGACATTATATCATCATCTTCGGATGGCGGTGGACCAGGTGGATGAGGGAGTCATTATCCTAGACCTTGAACCTCAGGAGGGCGCCGGTCCGCGGATGGTGTTTGCGAACCGAGGAATTACCACATTGAGTGGTTTTGATATTGAGAACCTGCTGGGTAATTCATTGGCGACGTTGTTTGGCAGGCAGAACCTGCAGATGTTGCTCGACAGGCTTTCTGCCGTGGCCGTGAATCAGGGGGTTTTTGAAATCAGCAATCCCCTGATTTGTGCAGACGGATCAGAGTTGGCGTGCACATGGAAGGTAAGCTGTGTATGCGACGATAAGGGGGTGCCTTTGAATTTCATGCTCACGGTAGCGAGGAGGAATGATCCTGAAGCGTATCGGGTGGATGATGACCGGATCAGCGTCGAGATGATTGAAGGGGCTGTTCTTGATGATGATCAGTTACGTTCGGACAGAATGGAGACTCTTGCGTTGTTGGCGGGAGGAATTGCGCATGATTTCAAAAATATTTTAACTGGGGTTATGGGGAATCTTTCATTGGCGCGCCAGAAGGTTGGTCAGAATGAGATTGGCTCCCAGATTGATGATGCTCTAGAGGCCTCCAAGAATGGGTGCGAGATGGCTGAGCATTTGCTCTTTGTGGCTCGTGGTGATGGTGGTGAAAGGTCTGAGGAGGATGTTGGGCATTTGCTCCAGAAGACTGCGCAGTTGTGTACGGGAGGAGGTTCAGGAGCGCATTGCCATGTGCTCCTCGGTGAAAGCCTCTGGTCTGCAACCATTAATATTGCGCGTATAAGCCAGGTGATCAGCAATTTGATCTTTAATGCCCGGCAAGCGATGAATGATCAGGGTGTTTTCCAGGCAAAGCTTTCCAATGTTGAGTTGCTTGATGGTGAAAAGGATGACTTGGTGCCCGGCCCTTATCTGCGGCTGGATGTCATGGATCATGGTTGCGGTATTCCGGCTGAGAAACTCGATGAGATATTTACGCTATTTTACACCACGAAGGATACCGGGAGTGGACTTGGCCTAGCAACCTGCCTGAGTGTTGTGCGGGAACACGGAGGGCGGATTGATGTTGTCTCGGAGGAGGGTAAGGGCACTTGCTTTACCGTCTATCTTCCTGCTACCGGTCAGGAATTCGTAGCTGAGGAAAATGAAGAGGATGAAGGAACCGGTAGTGGAGAATTCTATATGGGGCAGGGTAAAAGGATCCTTGTGGTGGATGACGACCCGATGATTCTTAACACCATCCAGGCAATACTGAGGCATCTTGATTTCAATGTTGTTTGCGCTCCTAATGGTGAGGAGGGAGTCCGGCTTTTTCAGCGCCATCACCATGACCGGATGCTGTTTTCCGCAGTGCTAATGGATTTGACCCTGCCAGGTGGAATTAATGGCGAGGAAACTACCGGGAAAATCCTGGATATTGATCCTGAGGCCAGGGTGATAGCCAGCAGTGGTTATTTGAGCAATTCGTTGACTGAGGAGCAGCGCGACCAGGGATTTATCAGTTCATTATCGAAACCTTATGACATTAATATGGTTTCCAATGTGCTGCGTGAGGTTTTGGAAGGGCAGTCGCAACTTTAGTCAATCACTCTCTGAGTGGAATTGGAGCATACCTTTTTGCATCATTTTGCCGCTGCTGGTTTTCCTTTTCCTGTGGGCGGGTGATGATGCGGGGTATGGGCAGAATGCCTCTTGCCTTGAACCGCCAGTCAAGGACACCTTTGCCGTGACTGTTTTGCCGATCCAGCAAGCTGAAGTTAACGGGTTTCCACGTTGGGGAATCGAAGGATCCTACGCATTGGTATTTAAACAACTTGGAAATAGGCCAGCCCACGATTTTTAACGGTCCCCGGGCATTCATTTCTGCCCTGATGTCGAGTTGGTCATTGGCTTCGCGGGTGTTTATTTTCCCCTCGGCCTGAAGAGTGAATCCAGGGGCGACTCCTTTAAAGTCGATAAGCTGAATCATCCCGTCACCCTTATTCCGGAAACTGGAGTCAATTGTTGCACCTGCACTTATATCATTGGCCTGCTCGAGGTCGAGCACACTGCTGATGAGGAACGGAAGAGAGGCGGTTTTGGTTGCCAGGTTGGCATTGAGTTGGCGGGATATTGTGCCCATGAAGGGCATGGAAAATATATCGCCATTAGTGACTGTTACCGTTCCCTCTCCCGTCCATTTTTCGGGGGCTTCCCCGGGAATCTCAAATTGCAGGTCGCACTCCAGTTCCCCATCTGTTTCAGCATCGTTAGTTCCGTAAAGCGATGCCAGTTGGCCGAAGTTGATTCCTTTTCCGCTCAGGTGACCACGTATACTGTTACTTTCATTGGTGATGTCCACTTCTCCCCGGTATTTTACTGAACCGCCCAGCGTCTCTCCATTAACGTCGATTTTGATCAACGGGCCGTCCATACTCAAGGTTCCCTCAGGCTCAATGACTGAAAGTTCGCGCTTGAGCAGGGGAAAATTTGCAGGGGCGGAGGATTGGAATGTTGATGTGAAGTGGGATCTCCCGTGACCACCACTGTCGATGGTGCCCTCCAGGGTAAGGTCAGGAGGCGTTCCAAAATGGTACCGTGCAAGCACTTCAGCTGTTTCAGGCGCGAAATAGGATGCGAAATGCGCTGGATAAGCTCTGCCCCGCAGTCCTTCCAGTATCACCAGTTCCTCCTGTCCTAGAAATTCTGCTAGTTTACCGTCGATAAAGTGTCCTTCATCAGGGTCGATCCGAAAATCCCGGAAGGTGATGCCCCGTGGGTGTATTTCGAAGGCACCGGTTGCTCCAAGCAGAGGTATGTCATTGTATCTGCAGTGACCAACTCTGAAATGGCCATTGGTTTGCCATTGCTCAGGCTTGGTGGCATGGCCTGAACCGGAGAAGTGAATATTTACGGCGGGATTCTCCCTGAATTCGAGCTTTTTCAGGAGATTCTGCGTTTTCTTACCGGAAAGGAAAGGTGAGAATGTTACCGGATCCATTTTGATGACTGCGTCATAATGAACCTCTCCTGCTGTCTGGTTCAGGGCATTGCCGCTGAGTGTTCCGCTTATGTGCTTGAGGAACAGGTTGCGGACATACCAGCGTTCCGGGTCGATTGAGAAATTGACACGGGCACCTTGGAAACTTTCGCCACGACTACTAAACCGTCCGCATTCGAAACTACCGATAGCTCGCAAGCGATGGGTGCTCTCCGCGTTTTTTCCAGAGACATAAATTTCGCCCTTTGCCTCCAATACAGGCGGGTCATTAAATGTCACCTCACTTAGTGCGTTCGTTTCCCAAAGTGATTGCAGCAACGCGTGGGAATCAATTGACGACTTGATGTTGAAGGGAATTCTTTCGCTGCCGATGCGCCATTGTCCATCAGCATAGAGCTCACCATGATGGTCAGCGATTCTGATTTGCTCGACGACCAAATTCGGGTGGTGGTATTCCGCGCGTACATCCAGTTTGTCGCAATAATAGTTATCACGGCGAAGGCGAGATGCTCTGAGGTTCAGGGTTGCGGCAATGGTTTCCGGATGCTCAAGGTCTCCAATTAACTCAACGTGGATGTGTGGGGGTGAATTGCCGGAGGTTTTATACCTGCGCATTTCCTTGGCAATGAGAGCGAATATTTCGCGACGTTGCCTGATAATGTCGAGTTTTCCCGGTCGCTGGTTATCTGTTTTCCCTGAGTCTTTGAATTCCGGTTGCAGCAGTGAACCGACGAGAGTCACTTTGAAGCCGTTAAACTGGCATTCAGCCTGTTCAATCTCGAACCTGTTCCCGGGGATTTGGATGCGGGCACTGAAGTTCTTAATTTCCAGCCTTTCCGTGTCAGGTTGCTTGGGGTCGATTGGCAGCCAGATGTCGGCATCACGTAGTTGTATAGTATTAAGGAAGAGTTCCTTGCGCAGGAGTTTTGCCAAGTCAATGTCGAGGGTGATATTGTTGATTGATGCCACCACGGACTGGCGTTTCTCGGTGGCGAAGATTTTCACTTTGCGTGCTACCAATCCATCAATGGGGTCGATGGTGAGCTTGCCGATTTCTGCCTCGATGCCACGGCGTTCAAATTCCGCCATGATCAGTCGCCGCCATTTTTTGCTAAAGCCTTGGTCATAGGCGTAGACAGCTGCCCACGCGCCCACGGCTAGGACGAAGACGAGCAAGTATCTGGCGTATCGTCGCAACAGGCGCATCAGCATCAGATGATGCAGTTTGACGGACTGAAAGTCAAAGTGTGACGAGGGGAAATATATTTATTGATGGTATACTGAGGGCTTGTTATTTGATCGGAAGGAGCGATTATTTCTAGTTAAACCAACCCTTTTTGCCCGATTGGGCAATGTTAGAATCTTCTGTATGCTTCGTTTTGCTGTTTTGGGTAGCGGGAGTTCTGGAAACAGTGCTCTTGTTTTCTCTGATAATACCCGCTTACTGGTGGATGCAGGTATCAGTTCCAAGCAGTTGCATTTGCGCATGGAGCAACTGGGAGTCGCGCCTGATACCATTGATGGCATATTGCTTACCCACGAGCACAGTGACCACACGCGTGGGCTTGAGGTATTTTGCCGCAAGGTCAAAACGCCGGTGTATTGTAGTGCCATTACCCGTGAATCGCTCTCTGTAAGCCTCAACAGTCCCGAAACCTGGAAGATTATCGAAGGAGCTGTTCCCTTTGTGATCGGGGATATCGCTGTTAGCGGATTCACGGTAATGCATGATGCAGTCGACCCGCTGGGCTATGTGTTTGAATGTGGTGGGTCTACGTTGGGTTTTGCTAGTGATCTTGGGCATGTCACGGGGGGTATGCAGGCAGCGCTTCAGGGGGCCCACTCGCTTTTTATCGAGGCCAATTATGATGACTTGATGCTCCAGAATGATACCCGTAGGCCATGGTCGCTTAAACAGAGGATTGCCTCCCGTCATGGGCACCTCTCCAATGCTCAGGCGGCCGAACTAATCACGGAAATTGCAGGAGAAGGGCAGTTACAAAGGGTTGTGCTTGGACACCTCAGTGAAGATTGCAACTGTCCTGAGGCTGCCATGAAGGCAGTATGTAGCGGGCTTCATGGGGCAGGAGTCAGTGAAGTTGATGTGTTTTGTGCTGGGCGTGATGAGCCATGTGGTCCATTCCCGGTAAATGACCCGCCTGTTGAGGATGTTGGAACGCCGGATGACAGCCAGAACCTTCAGGGGGAATTTGCGTTATTCAGTTAGAATTTGCCAGAGTCCATTTTTCAGTGTTGAAAGATATGCCCTCAGAGCCTTTGAATGCCCAATCCTGATCTACCTTGCCTAATTTTCCGCTACAGCCCAAGTTTGAAGAATTCAAGGCGCGTGTCTCGAAAGGCAACCTGATTCCGGTTTACGCCGAGATGACGGCGGATTATGAGACTCCGCTTTCAGCTTTCCACAAAATTTCCGATGGCCGGAATTGCTTTCTTTTGGAGTCAGCAGAAAGCAGCGAGAGCGTGGGGCGCTATTCATTTGTTGGAAGTGATCCCCGGGCGATCATTGAGGCTAGGGAAACCAGAGTGAAGATTACCGAAGATGGGAAAAGCCGTGAGTTTGAGAGCGCTTCGGGGGACCCTTTGCAGGATCTAGAGGATTTCATGGCCAAGTATCAACCGGTTGCCGATCCGCAGTTGCCTTTATTCTATGGTGGAGCTGTCGGTTACCTGTCCTATGATGCAGTGCGTTACTTTGAGCCTGGGATGCCTTCGCCGCCACCGGATCAACTGGGCCTTCCGGATATGGTGTTCATGGTAACCGACACGGTGGTGATTTTTGATCACCGTCTGCGTAAGTTGCTTATTGTTGCCAATGTTATTACCGGTGGGGATGAGACTCCGGATGAGCTTTACGAGGCGGCTAGGGAGAGTATAAAGAAAACTGCTGAGAGGCTTACCAATACGGCGGAATTCCAACCACTCGTTGGCGGGATTGAGGTGCCTCCGGCGGAGTTGATCAGTAACACGACAAGGCAGGAATATTGCGCCATGGTCGAGCAGGCCAAGGAATATATTAACGCCGGTGATGTTTTCCAGATTGTTCCTTCGCAACGCTTTGAGGTCGATTTTGGAGGCAAGCCGATTGATTTGTATCGGGCGTTAAGGGCCGTTAATCCATCGCCTTATATGTTCTGCCTGCAATTTGAGGAAGGGTTTTCCTTGGTTGGTTGTTCTCCCGAGGTGCATGTCAGGGCCATCAATGGCCGTATTGACATACGACCGATTGCCGGCACCAGGTGGCGAGGTGAAACCCCGGAAGAGGACGATGCTCTTGCGGCAGAATTGTTGGCTGACCCCAAGGAGCGGGCAGAACACATCATGCTTGTGGATCTTGCCCGAAACGATGTTGGCAGGGTCTCTGAATATGAGAGTGTAAGGGTGGAGGATTTCATGATTGTCGAGCGCTACAGTCACGTGATGCATATTGTCTCCAATGTGACCGGGAAATTAGCTTCCGGTAAGAATGCTTACGATGTCATGCGGGCCACTTTTCCTGCCGGGACGGTGAGTGGGGCGCCGAAGATTCGGGCGATGGAGATCATCAATGAGCTGGAAAAGAGTAAGCGGTGTGCTTATTCCGGTGCCGTTGGGTATTTTGGTTTTGATGGCAATCATGATTCATGCATTGCATTGCGGACGGCGGTGGTCAAAGACGGCAAGGCGTATGTGCAGGCCGGCGCGGGAGTGGTTGCTGATTCTGATCCGGATTACGAATTCAATGAAACAGTGAACAAGGCCATGGGGTTGGTTAAGGGGATAGAGCGTGCTGGTAGCCTTGGCTTCCAATAGCATAGGTCCCTGCAGAGAAGCTTGCCGGGGGGAACTGCGGAGAAAATATAATATTCAGGCAAGCCGTTAATTTTCATCATTCTATTTCCAGTAGCTTTATGAAGAAAGATCAATCCCAGCTTAACCCTTTGACCATAGACTGGATGAATTGGCAACCGGGCATGCGGGCGACTCTGCTATTCCTGCATAGGGAGAGGGAGATTCTTTTAATTCACAAGAAGAGAGGTCTTGGTTGCGGTAAGGTTAACGCACCCGGGGGCAAGATAGAGCCGGGTGAGACAGCGGCAGAAGCGGCAGTCAGGGAAGTGTCTGAGGAAGTTGGTCTCGAGGTGCGCAATCCTGAAGAAATGGGGGTGTTGCGATTCCAGTTCATTCATGGCGATTGTCTTGCCCTGCATTGCGTGGTTTTTCGATCCTTTGATTTTGATGGGGAAGCACACGAGACTGATGAGGCTGATCCCTTCTGGTGCTCGGTTGAGGAGGTGCCATACGAAAAAATGTGGAGTGATGACCGTTACTGGCTGCCTGGATTGTTAAAAGGGGGGAGATTTGATGGCGATTTTGTTTTTGATGACGAGGAGTTGCTGTGGCGCAATGTTCGCTGGCGATGACTCATGATAGAGGGTAAGGTTAAAGGTGATGAGAACCTGGCTGATTCCCCTCATGGCTGTGAGTATCTTCGTGGCCAATCCCTGTGTTGCTGAACCTGCGCTAGACTTCAGTTACAGTGATCAGGAATTAATGCTTCAGGTCTCCGGGTTGTCTTCAAGTTCGCAGCGTGTTGAGTTTAATGATGGCTTCGGGTCATGGTCGATAGCATCAGCCAACAAGGGAAATTCGCAGTGGAGCGCTGTTGCCGAGATGCCTTCAGGAGCCCGGCTCTTCCGTGTCGTTGAATCGATCCCTCCGGTAATCGTTCCGAATGAAAGCTGGAAGAATGAACTGACATTGCCCGAGGAAGCATTCTTGTCCGAAAACCTCGGCGAGTCCTTCGTGACGGTGAAGTGGGTGAAATTCGTGATGATCATTGATGATTGTACCCGTGTTTATTTCCAGGACTCCAGTAAGTATCTATTTCACTACAACTTTGCCAGTGACCTGTTGGCGCCTTTTGTCGACATGTCGTCCAGTGAATTCGATTCGGTAACTCTCTCCCGTGAGGGGCAGCAAGCCATTCTCGGGGCTGTTCTGGTGGCTCCTTACACCAATGAGTTTGCGGTCCAGGTGGTAGGTGAAGAGCCTTACCCTCGTGAGATGCTGCGATATGTTTATGAAGTGGTGGATGAGAGTATCGGGCGTGGGGAGCAATGGCAGGGGTTTTATATGCCAACGGCCGCTCATGCGGCTGCAGCCCGGGCGAATTCCGAATATTTTGAGAGCCATGGGATACCCCTAGCTGAACCGGATCGCTGGTCAGGGCAGGGGGGCTGTTATGTCGGCGGCTGGGCGCTTGGTCGGTTGCGCTATTTTGCCCATGATGAGATCGAGGAAGCTTATGCCAATGGGGATTTGTTGCCCTCTGATATATTGCTAACCGACTTGGTGCCTGCGGAACTCCCCTACGTTGCGGGAATCCTGACCCTGACGCCAACCACTCCCAATTCTCATGTTGCCATCCTTGCTGAATCCTATGGGATACCATTCGCTTACCTTGAGGATGAGCCGTCCCGGCTTGCTGCGCTGGCCCTTGACGGAAGACGTGTGGCGTTGCGCACATCCAACGGCTACTTTGGCAGTTGTAATTTCAGTATTCTCGACGCGTCGAATGTTCCCGAGGATTACGCCGGGGAAATCCTCGACTTGAAGTCCCCGCCTGACCTGAACCTTGCCGCCAAGGTTCCCATGGGCGCAGTTGCCGTGGATGACTTGGCTACAGTATGGCCAGAGGATATTCGCCATGTAGGTGGCAAGGCCGCCAATTTCGGGTTTTTGCGCCGAGTGATCCCGGATAATACGCCGCAGGCCATGGCTTTCACCTTTGACCTCTGGGATGACTACATGGACCAGGATTTGGGCGTGCGCACCTTGCGCGAGGAAATAGCATTGCGCCTCGCCCCCCTTGCCCAGTGGCCTGCTGACATTGCTGCCCTGACGGATGCACTTGAGGAGGTGCGTGACCTGATCAAGGACACCTCGGATTTTTCCGCAATCCAGCAGGCAGCAATTCTCGATGGCCTGTCATCTTTTGAAACAAACCGGAAACTGCGCTTCCGCAGCAGCACCAATGTTGAGGACAGTGATGCATTTGTCGGGGCCGGTTTATACGATAGCTACAGTGGCTGCATAATGGATGATATCGACGGGGACGATGTCGGTCCATCACACTGTGATCCTGATCAGGATGAGGAACGCGGGGTGTTTCGGGCGATGCGCAAGGTTTATGCCAGCTTTTACAACTTGAATGCTTACCTGGAGCGTGTGCGCCACGGTGTTGATGAGTCACAGGTTGGCATGGCCCTACTGGTGCATTATTCGTTCCCGGATGAGATTGAGGCGGGAAACGGGGTGGCCGTTTCCCAGCGCAACACGAGCTTCAGTACAACCTCTGTTGAGGTCGAGATGGTCAGCCAGAAAGGCGCGGTTTCGGTCACCAATCCTGAAGGTGGAGCCATTCCTGAAGTGGTGGAGACATATGTCTACAGGGGGAATTCCAATTTTCAGGGAGCAAACCTGCAGCAGCGCTCTTCCTTGTGTCGCCTTGGTGAAGAGGCGGTGATGAACTGGGAGGATGACTACTTGGCTCTCGGAGTCATGATGTATGATCTCGGTGAGGCGTTCGTGGAACATTTTCCCGCCAAAGTGGCTCCCCGGCTGGAATTTGAGTATAAGCGATTAACTGATGGAGAGTTGGTGATTAAGCAGATGCGCGAGGTTCCTGCGGCTAGCCATGCGACTGCTCCGGGTATCGCCCTGATAGATACCCCGGCTACCCTGGAGGTTTTTCAGGGAGAATACGGCACGGCGATGGGCAATCACCGGCTTAAGTCAATCTGGATCCTAAGTGGTGAGAATCGTTGGGTGGAACCTGAGGATGTCTCGCAATCTCTGGTAGCGGAAGCTCAGGTGCAGATTGCACTGAAAGATTCAGTGGAAGAGTTCTCCGGAAAGCCTGCATTTTGGCCGCGGCATGCCTTCAGTTCACGCACCCAGGGGCAGTCAATCTATGTGCGCGATTCGTGGGCTTGGATATCCAGGGTGGGGCGCACGGGCCTATGGCTGGAGGCACTTTTGCCGACAGGATCAGAATATTCACAGGATCCGATCCGCTCATTTTCCCAGCATACCCTTTACCTCGGTGCTGATTACCCCAGGCCGGTCCTGGATTTTTCTGCCGGTTGGCAGGGTGCGGACCCGAGTACCACCCTGGAAGATGTGGTCAGACTGGTTGAGGGGCATCCGGATTCGCCTCCTCAGGAAGGAAGCCTCCTGCAAACCCGGTCGGGGACACGCGGCAAGGTTATCATTCAGACGCAGTTTTACTGGCCTCCTTATCCGACAGGTCCCACGGCAGGCTATACTGCCCCCATGGAGAAGTGGGTTGCAACGACGATTACCGGCTTGACCCTGGTTCCGGTGGTCTTGCAGGGATACTACTCTCAGACATACCGGCCGGGGCATCACAATTTCAGTGAATCCTTTGTTTTCGAACCGGCCCTGGAGGAGGGTATTGCTGCCCGGCAACTTGCCGAGCTTGAGGCCGCCGGGGTCCGTCAGATTTTCTGGCATGTGGGGGGCAACTCTACGGTTATCAAGCTCATTTCCGCGGACGGTAAGGTTCGTGACCCCCAGGGAGGCGGGGTGATTGGCATACCCCGGGTTATCCCCGGTGGTAATTAGTCACGATGAGGATTGCCTGATATAATCAGCAATCTTCCCGTTATCTTCTCCGGCGCCCCAGAGGAAGCGCAGGAAGTCTGCCGGGTGGATATCGTGATTATTGAGGAAATTGCGGTCACCTCCACAGGCATACATAATGTCAGGGTGCAATTCGCCGCGTAACTTTGCACGTGCCTTGGTGATTATCCTTGGCAACCAGCGGATGCCATCCAATTCAGCATCCCGTGGGGGCAACTCATCAGGGGTGACCTCATACCGGCTTGGTTGGGAATTTTGTTCGCTCAGGAAAAAATCACGACGCACTGAGGCGATCAGGACTGAGGCAATGGGATTTGGTTCACCCTCCTCGATGTAATCCTCAATAAAATCGAAGAATTCACGGGGTTTGTAGCCAATGGAATTGAAGAATGCCAATTCATCGGCTGAGTATAACTCGTCGAGGTTCCTGATTCCGGATCGGTAGCGTTCACTGCAGGATTCGAAGATTTCCAGAAACGATTCTTCCCAGGAATAATTTTTCATGAGCGGGCAGGCTAGCTCAATCTCGGCGTTATTCCCATTATTTTCCTGAGGGAAATCTAAAAGAGCATGCCCTGCACCTCAGCAACTTGCTGTCGGGCAAGTGCGAGATATTCATCGTCAATCTCAAACCCGATAAATGACCTTGCACCATATTCCACTGCCGCTATCGCAGCATGCCCAATCCCCAGAAAGGGATCCAGTGCAATGGTTTCGCCGACCTTGCCGTGAAGTGCAAGGCATCGTCTCGCAAGCTCGACCGGGAAGGTGGCAGGATGCGGGCGTTCGCTGTCCCGGTTCTGGATGGTCTTGTAGGGGATGAACCAGGTGTTTCCACGGCATCGTATGTCATTGCCTTTAGTGTGTTCCCAGCGGCCAATGTTGCTCTTGTCTGAATAGGGGACACCGATTGAGAGACGATCGATTTTTGTGGTTCCATCCTTGGTCAGGTGAAAGAGGTATTCGTGACATTCGTTAAGGAAGCGTGGAGAGTTTATGGGCTTAAAATGTCCCACTGATATTTCCCCCTCCGTTTTCTGTTCAACCGTGATTGATTTAATCCAGTGAATTGTGTTTTGCAGTTCGAATTTTTCGCGTAAGCGGAGGAGGAGTTCGTGAGGGAGAAAGGGATTTTTTGGCGAGGCTCCCAGGTTAAGAAAAAAAGAACCATCCTCACGCATTACCCTTTTTACCTCATCACTCCAGATATCGCACCAGTCCAGAAACTCTTCACGATTAGCCGAGTCTTCAAAGCTGCGGTAACTGATATCCAGATTATAAGGGGGGGAGGTGACCACTACGTCCACGGAGGAAGCCTCCATTGCGCGCATTCCTTCAACGCAGTCACCGCTGCGGAGATCAAGCTTGGTTGCCGTGGAAGGGGTATTCACTCAATGATCAGTTTGGGTGTTTGATCTGTTACGAGCCAACACAAAAATAGATAATGGAGGGTTAAGTCTCTTTTTTGGGCTTTTGCAGATGAAAAATTGCCGTTGGTAATAACCATTCAAATAAAACGTTTGTTTTAAACGGTCGTTCGTGCTTCTTTTCTTCATGCCAGCACTTGTCGGCGAGGCTCCTGCTGATACCAGGGAGCGACTTTTGGATGTTGCGGAGCAACTTTTTGCCGAGCGAGGTTTTGACGCGGTATCCCTTCGTGCCATCACAACCGAGGCTGGTGCTAACCTCGCTGCGGTGAATTATTACTTTGGCTCAAAGGAAGCATTGATCGAGGCTGTGGTTGCCAGGCTGGTGGAGCCGGTGAACCGGAAAAGGATTGAACTTCTTGATGGCATTAAGCGAGGTGAAGAGTGTGATGCAAGGAGCATTGCCAAGGCGTTTATTGACCCAGTGCTTGAGGCTGCGGCACGTGGGATTGGCGGAGATAACCGGTTTTTCAAGTTGATGAGTCGTTGCATGGCAGCTCGTGATGAAAGGGTTTCCAGATTAGTGATGCGGCAATTTCCCGAGGTGGTTGCCAGATTTGTGGAAATTATCCGTGAGGGTTTCCCCGGAGTCAGCTCTAACACAGCCCACTTGCGACTCCTGTTCATGGCAGGAGCGATGGCGCATTCCCTGTTCCATCACGACAAGCTGGCAATTCTCTCGCAGGGGCGGTGTGAACTACCTTCCTTTGAGGTGCTGCGGGAGGAGATGTTGATTTTTTTAGCGGCTGGTCTTACAGCGAAGAAAATGGAGGAGGGCAATTGAGGGTGAGCAGGGAGAAGCCAACAAGGCAATATTTAAGATGGGTTTTCAATGGTCTGATGGCATGTGCATTATCTGCGTGTGTGGCAAAGATTCCGCCTGGAAAGAAGGATATTCTTGCCGTTGATCTACCGCCATCCTACAGCAGTAGGCTTGATAAAAAGGCGGTCGATACCGATTGGATCAACCAGCTTTCCGGTGACCGGGATTTGAAGGGATTGATTGAGGAGGTGAAGAAAAACAACTGGGACATCAAGAAGGCGGCGGTGCGGGTTGAAACTGCTGCGGCAAACGCGAGGATTGCAGGTTCCAAGAGGTTTCCTATTCTGAATACCCGACTTGAGGGCAGGCGTGCCCAGCAGGCTTTTATCGGGTTTCCATTTGGTGATAAGCCCGGCGGTGGTGATGCAGACATTGCCAAGGCATTATCAAATAATTTTGGGGCGTCGTTAAACGTATCATGGGAGGTGGATTTGTGGGGGCGCATCCGTACAGGTCAAGAGGCTTATATCGCTGAGGTGCAGGCTGCTGCCGAGGATTTGCGAGGAGTGGCGTCCTCCCTTGCTGCCCAAACGGCAAAGATCTGGTTTGCCCTTCTTGAGGCAAACTCACAAATAGCCTTAAGTGAGAAGGGTCTTGTCAGTTTTAGTGAGACTCACCGGACGCTGCGTGATGCATTCGACTCAGGCGACGGTTCGGCATCTCAGGTGCGTGTAGCCTCTGCTGATGTGGAGACGGCCAGAGCGCTTCTTGAGGATAGGCGGGCACAAAAACGGGCTGCACAGCGGCAGATCGAAATCCTGCTTGGGCGTTACCCCTCTGCGGCCGTAAAATCAGTTGGAGGATTGCCTGAGATGCCCTCGCCACCTCCGCCGGGAATTCCCTCCGGCTTACTGTTGCGGCGTTCGGATATTGTTGCCGCTGAACGTCGATTAACGGCTGCACACCGGCGGATAAAGGAGGCCAAGCTGGCACTTTTTCCTCAGATTCAACTGACCGGCAGTGGTGGTGTGGCAAGTTCAGCGTTGAGGGAATTAACCAATTCCGGATTGGGTGTCTGGAGTATAGCCGGTGGATTTGGACAGCAGATTTTCCGTGCAGGTGAAATCCTCGGAAACCTTAAATTGCGTAAGCTCGCCGAGTCTGAGGCATATATTGATTACCAGCGTGCAGTCCTCAAGGCGTTCGGGGAGGTTGAGACACGGCTTGATAATGAGGTCGTATTACGCAAGCGCGAGGAGGCATTACGATCAGCAGAGGAGGACTTGATTGCTGCCTTTGAGCGATCCATGGATGAATATCGTCGAGGTGTAGGGAACTCAACAAACCTGCTGCTTACACAAAGGCAGATGCTCAGCGTGCGCTCACAGGTGCTTACATTGCGTCGGATGCGCTTAAACAACCGGGTTAACCTGCACCTTGCCCTCGGTGGCAGGATCGAGAAGAAAAAATGAAGAACTGGGTCAAGATTACACTCTCTTTTCTTATTGTCCTTATTGGCGTCGGGATCAGCTGGAGCTTGGTAATGACGAAGCCAAAAGCGGCGCAAAAGCCCCGTAGCGTTTTATTGCCAGTTGTGGATGTTGTAAGGGCAGCGACAGCGGATTATCACGTCAAGATTGCCTCCCAGGGTGAGGTTCTTCCCAGTCGCAGGACATCGTTGGCTGCCGAGGTGTCAGGCAGGGTCGTATGGGTTTCGCCAAAACTCGAGGTGGGGGAACGTTTTGAAGAAGGTGAGATACTACTGGAGATTGATCGCGCGGATTATGAAGCGGCAGAAATTCTTGCTGCTTCCGAGCTTGCAGTAGCTGAGTTGAACCTTGATCAGGAGCGGGCACGCTCTGAGCAGGCGGAACGTGACTGGGAGGCACTTGGGGGTGGGCGCGAGGCAAGCGATCTTGTTTTGCGCAAACCTCAACTGAGGAGTGCGCTGAAGGGGGTGGACGCTGCCCAAGCGGGGCTGGACAAGGCCAAGCGTGATTTGTTGCGAACCAAGATGAGGGCGCCTTATCCCTGCCAAGTGAAGCGTACTTTCACTGAGAAGGGTTCTTCTTTAGTCGCCGGGGGATTGGTTGCTGATTTGTTCAGCAGAGAATTTGAGCTTCGCTTACCGGTGTCACTTGAGGATTTCCGGTTTATTGACATGAAATCTGACGTGGTAGTGTCTTTCATGGCAAGCTTGGGTGGTGAGGACGTGGCATGGAAAGGGCAACTTATTCGAACAGAGGGTCAGGTTGACCGCGGCAGTCAATCTGTTTTCCTAGTGGCCAGTATCCAGCCGGGTGAGG
Source organism: Verrucomicrobiaceae bacterium (assembly GCA_024229495.1). Classification (GTDB taxonomy): domain Bacteria; phylum Verrucomicrobiota; class Verrucomicrobiia; order Verrucomicrobiales; family DEV007; genus CACIUL01. The sequence continues at coordinate 24,360 of JAAESJ010000134.1, forward strand.
TTGGAACTTCTGCTGCCAAATTTCTCGTTCCTGGGATTTTCCTGAGGGCCGAATTGACAGGCAATACCCTCGCGTCGGTTTACCGGCTTCCTCGCAAGGCATTTTACGGGAAAGATCGTATTCTGATCGTGAATCCAGACAGAACGGTTGAGTTGCGCAAGGTGACAGTCCTTCGCACTGAGCATGATGAGGTGGTTGTGGGTAAAGGGCTTGCCGATGGTGAGCTCGTTGCCATAAGTCCAGTGCCCAATGTGATTGATGGCATGTCCGTTCAGATCAATTCGAAACTGGGTGGTGAAGAGTTGGATGCGGGTGAAGTAAGCACAGGAGACTAACGGGACAATGGGCAACATTATTCACTGGTTTTCGCGCAACCACATTCCGGCCAATTTCATTATGGGGGCGGTGTTGCTTGCCGGGTTAACCACTTGGCTCAAGCTGAAGAAGGAAATTTTTCCTGAAACCGCCACCAATTATGTGGCGGTGCGAATCGCTTACCCTGGGGCGACACCGGAAGAAGTTGAGAAAGGAGTTTGTATACCGGTCGAGGAAGCAATCCAGGATCTTGAGGGTATAGACACCATGAAGTCGACGTCCGTTGATTCTTTCGGTGTTATTTATGTCGAGGTCGCCAGCAATTTCGATTTGCGTGATGTCATGGATGACATCAAGAGCAGGGTGGATGCCATAGAGAACTTGGCTGAGAACGCCGAGGCGCCGCTATATGAGGAGATTCTTATCAAGAACCAGGTCCTCACGGTGGCGATTTCTGCCGATACCGATGAGCACGCCCTGCGTGGTTATGCTGAACAAGTGCGAGACGGACTGCTGTCTTTCCAGCCACCACCCCCACGGGGGGTCTTTTCGCGGGTTGCCTCCTTGTTCCGCAAGGACAAGGGGATTAGCCAGGTGGCACTCTCGGGTGTCCGTCCCTACGAGATCTCCATTAATGTGTCTGAGGACACTTTACGTGCTTACGGGTTAACCTTCGCCCAGGTTGCGGAGGCAATCCGATCCTCCTCGCTGGATCTTCCCGGTGGTTCGGTGCGCACGGATGCGGGGGAAATCCTGATAAAGGCCGAAGCAAAGCGCTACACGGCGGAGGGATTTGAGAATATTCCCGTGATTACACGGCCCGATGGGACACAGGTTGTGGTGGGTGAACTGGCAACGGTTGTTGACGGCTTTGAGGATATAGACATGAGCAGTCGCTTTGACGGCAAAAAAGCGGCCGCAATTCAGGTTTTTCGTATAGGAGACGAGGATACACTGGACGTGGCGCGTGCGGCAAAGGGATATATAGAGCAGGCTCGCGGGCAATTTCCCGAAGGAGTATCACTGGAGATATGGAATGACAGCTCAAGAATGCTTGAGGGGCGGCTTGATCTTTTAGCCCGCAACGGATTCTGGGGCCTTTTACTGGTGCTTATCGTGTTGTCTCTTTTCCTGCGGCCAAGCCTTGCTGCGCTGGTGACTATTGGTATTCCGGTCTCCTTTGCCGGTGCAATCTGGATGATGCCCTACACGGGGATATCAGTTAACATGATTACGCTTTTTGCCTTCATTCTCGTGCTCGGTATAGTTGTTGATGATGCCATTGTCGTTGGTGAGAATGTGTATCGGCGGATCCGGGCAGGGGAGGATCCCCGGGTCGCCTCATGGCGAGGGACTCACGAGGTTGGCGTGGTGGTCATTTTCGGCGTTTTGACGACGGCTATTGCGTTTGCCCCAATGCTTGGTATAAGCGGAGTCAGTGGCCGGATATGGCGCAATATTCCTTGGATTGTAATCCCAACATTGCTCTTCTCGTTGGTCCAGTCCAAGTTAATACTGCCTGCACATCTTTCCATGTTAAGGCCAGCGGACAGTGGCGATGGGCAGGGATTTATTCTCAGGTTTCAACAACGGATTGCGCGGGGGCTTGAGAGCTTTGTGGAAACTTTCTACCGGCCTGTTCTCCGCCGTGCTCTGCATTCACGCTATTTGGTATTGGCGGTTTTCTTTGCATTGTTTGCGATCACTCTGGGAGTTGTTGGTGGAGGGCGCATCAAGATGGAGTTTTTCCCCGAGGTGGAGGCGGAGATTATCGCGACAAAGATTAGCATGGTGGACGGGGTTGCTTTCGAGACAACCTCTGCCGCAGTTAAACGTGTTGAGGCTGCCGCGATGGAACTCAATGAGATGTATTCCGAGGATCTCGGTAAGCCACTTGTCCTGCATATGCTCGCAAGCGTAGGAAGCCAACCTTTCAAGACGGGCTTTACGCCACTCACTCCCAAGGGTTCAAATCTTGGCGAGGTTTCCCTGGAATTATTGCCTGGTGCTGAGCGTGAGGTTACGGCCAAGGAACTTGCGGCTCAGTGGCGCAAGCTTGCCGGTAATATTCCGGGGGTGGCCGAAATCACATTCCAGAGTCAGGCTGCGGGTGGCGGGAATGCCATCGACCTTGAGATCAGTGGAGAGGATTTTGAGCAATTGCGCAACGCTACCGAATACGTCAAGGATGCCCTTTCCGGAATCGATGGTGTCATTGATATCAATGACAGTGACAGGAGTGGTAAGCGTGAGGTCATTCTGGAATCCATGTTGCCTGCAGGAGAGGCTTTGGGATTAAGGCTGGGCGATGTTGCCCGCCAGATGCGCAGAGGGTTTTACGGAGAGGAGGTGCAGCGATTGCAGCGGGGACGTGATCAAATCAAGGTAATGGTGCGCTATCCAAGGGGTGAGCGTACTTCTCTTGAGGATATAGAGCGGATGAAAGTCCGCACTCGTGACGGGAATGAGGTGCCGCTTTCCGCTGTCGTTGAATTTGGCGAGGGTAGGGGTGCGGCTACGATTCAGCGCACTGACAGGATGCGGACGATTCGCATTGCGGCTGATATAGACAGGAATAATGAGAATGCCAATGCCAACGAGGCACGTCGCACCCTGGAGGAGGATACATTAAGGGCACTGGGAAAGCAATTTCCGGGGATACAATACAAGTTCCAGGGAGAACAAAAAGATCAGCAGCAGAGCATGCGGGAGATGGGTATGGGGTTCATTGTTGCCCTGATTGCCATGTTTGTAATGATGGCTGTTCCCCTGCGCTCCTATATCCAGCCGTTGATTGTAATGAGCGTGATTCCCTTTGGGATTGTGGGGGCTGTGTCCGGCCATATGATAATGGGCGCGAACCTCAGCATCATGTCGATGTGTGGGATTGTTGCGCTTGCAGGCGTGGTGGTCAATGACAGCCTGGTTCTTGTTGATTATGTGAATCGTCACCGTATACGAGGTCGTTCCGTGATTGAAGCGGCATGGGGCGCCGGGGCAGCCCGGTTCCGCCCCATTTTATTGACCTCACTGACAACCTTTGCAGGACTGACTCCAATGCTCCTTGAGACCGATCTTCAGGCAAAGTTTCTCATCCCCATGGCAATTTCCCTGGGTTTCGGGATTCTATTTGCCACAACGATTACCCTGGTTCTTGTTCCCTGCGTTTACCTTATCCTTGAGGATTTCAAGCGGCTCTTCTTCAAGGCGGAGACCTTGGAGAGGTGGGAAAAACGCCGGATTGAGGACGCGAATGAGGAAGGTAAGACGGATCGCAGTGAGTTTGCGATGTAAACGGCTGATCGTTTAGTGAGCGGTTCCCAAGTTATCGTGAACCGAACTTCTTTGAGAAGTCCTCCGGTTTCACGTCAGGCCCTCTATTTCCCCCATCATTTCCTCCCTTGTCCTTTCTGAAAGGATTCTCTCCTGACTCCAGTAGCTTCCTGAGTGCATCAAGATCTCTTAAATCGGGTTGCCGACGTTCATCGTCTCCGCGACGCTCATCGTCTCCGCGACGCTCATCGTCATCTCCTGTAAATCCTCGCTTGCGGGATGTGTCAGCTTGGTCTGCAGCATCCCAGCTTACCTGATCCATTCTGGTTCCCGATGAACGCCATTCCTCAATTGGTTCGCCGTCAGGGCCGTATATTCTCAGGATCACTCCCAGCAGGCTTTCCTTGTAACTGTATGATGACCCGTAGCCATAGGAACTGCGACCACTGCCGCTCTGAATCTTGGCTGGAGCGCTGATGAAGGTAATTTGATCGTTATAACGCAAGGGGCCTTTCACATTTTCAGTGCCACGCTGAAACTTGATGGACTTTGACCTTCCCTGTGAGGCGGTGCGATGCTCGATTCTCAGATCGCTGACAGGTTGTCTGGTAAGGTTCGTGATTGTGATTTCATACAGGTAGACCTCCGTCTTGCCGCTCGAGAAATAACTGCGTGATCCTTTCACCTCCGACTGTTTCTTCTTCACTGCCTGGATCCTGAAGGCGTAATCCAGTGTTGGCGGGGTGCTTTTCATCCAGTCACGGATGAACTGCTGGTCTTTTTCGCTGAAGAGATCGATTTTGACATCCATTTTCTTCCCGGACTTGTCAATCTTTACGATATTGGCATCGACTCCGGTGTGAGAAACCAGTTCGGCAATCATTACCCTGCCGAACTTGTCTTCAAATTGCTTGGCTTCAGTAGCGGTCAGCATCACAGTTGCCAGTCCTGCAAGTCCCACGAGTTGAATGATAGATTTCATAAGTAACACTGTCCCTTTAGTTTGACAGGGGAAGCTTCAGTCAAGATTATGTCTGCGGTATTCCGTTTATTTTCAAGCAAATAAACAGGTTTTCCGACAGCTGTATAATTGACTATTTGATCCCCCTGGTTGTTCACAATAACATACTTTGGTAAATAATACGTCACCATCCGGTGTTTTATTTGAAGAAAATCCTTAATTTCCAATAAAAACTAACATTAGTTGTGTCATATCCCGCATTATTAACCGTTTTTTTGTTGATGCTCCCGGGGCTACTGGCCAAGGCACTGGAATTGCCCAGCCCGCCGGATTTCTTTTCCGATGAGCAAAAAGAGCCCCTTGAAGCCTTCGGGAAGGCTCTGGAGGACAACACGAAGCAGCATGAGGAGTATTTGGAGACTCTCAACGATAAGTATATAGGCGCGTTGGAAAAGGCTCGCCAGAGAATGCTTAAGATTAAGGCAACCCGGGCGGCGGTTGCCCTGGACGGAGAAATCGGGCGTATCGAGAGTGGGGACTCCTCCCGATCATCCGAGATTGATTCAGCACCGGATTATGTGCGTACGATGCGCGGGCAATACGAGAAGATTTTTGCCCGCGTGAACAGTCTCAAGCGCAGTCGCGATGGTGAAGCGCGTTATGCGGTTGATCGCAATATGGAAATGATACAGGTCACATTGACCAGGGCCAACCAGATTGATGATGCCCTTGCAACCCGCAATTTCCGTGACCTTCTCTTGAAGGCATCAAAACCTCAGGCCGTGGATAAACCGCCGGAGAAGGAGCCGATTGACCTGCCATTTGATCCTGACGTTCCGGTTGATCCTGATGTTCCGGTTGATCCCATCCGGCCAGTTGATCCTGATCCGCTGAACGGCCCCGATGATCCCCCGATTTCACGACCAGTCGATCCCATTGACTCACCCGGGACAGCTTACCGTGATGATGTGCCGCGACCAATGACTTCCAGTGAGCGAGAAAAGCATGCAGCCGCGTTGGGACCGGCCCCGGAAAAGAGTGGCCGTGGCTATGCGGTGATGCTGGCGAGTATCCAAAGGGGGGAAGTCAAATCCATTAACGCTTCACGAATCAAGGGCTGGGGTCCTGCCCGTCCACAGATGTGGAATTCAAAACCCTACTGGACTGCCACGGTCACCTATCCCACCACCAGTCTGTTTGGAACCTTTGATACCGAGGGAATGGCGATCATTTCTGGCAACCGGGTGTTGGAGTGGCTTTATACCGGATCAGGTGAGGAAATTCCTTAGGGACTGTATCACTTTCCGTTCTTTACCGCGTTATCCGATAGCGTTCGCTCAAGTGTTGCGATCATCCACGAATCCGCTCCGCCCGCCCGGGCCCGGTTCAAGTCGCTTCGAGCAGCATCGATCTGTCCAAGAAGGGCTTGTGCGAGTCCCCGCTCGGCTATAAGTGAGATATCCGGCCTTGTCGGGTGGATGCGCTTGGCAAGCTCTTCAAGGCAAAGGGCAAGGCTGAGCCCGGCATCAGTTGTCATGCCCATTCCAAGTTGCGCGCGAGCATAACGCAGCCGCCAGGAGCCCTTAAGGCGTGAGCTTGAGAGTTCGCGATGAATGACCGGCAATGCAGCCTTGTATTTTTCAGCATCGAGTAATGCGTCAATCCAGGCATTGCGCAGCACGATACTGTGCGTGGCCGAGTATCCGGCAGCGAGTATCTCCGGCCGCTCATTGGGCCTGCTGTTTGCATCAAGTAATTCAGCATGGAGTAAATACCACTCGACTTCCCCGGAAGGCTTGAGTTCAAATGCGTCAAGGCAATGGCGCAGGGCCGCTTCGGGTTGTCCGGCGACGGCGAGCAACCGGGCAAGGAGGATCATTGCGCCGGAGCGTTCGTGCAGGTTTCCGGATGCGCGTATTGCATGCCTCGCCGACTTGATGGCTAGTTTTTGTTCACCCCTTTTGGCAAGCAGGTGTGCCAGTTCCCTGTGGGCAGGAGTGTAGTTTTCATCGTATACAAGAGCCTGACGTAGATCTGCCTCAGCCTTTGGGTGCTGGAGCAGGATACGGTATTCAATCGCACGCCGGTAGTGGAGCTCAGCACTGGCTTCACCTGATTCGATACGCTGGGTGAAGAGGGCAATCATTTTCTCGGTGTCGTGATGTGCAGTCACGAGCGGCAGAAGCATGATGTTGCTGCACAGGATCAGGAGGATGTGAGGGAGTGGTTGCATTTGCATTACTTGGCCAGCAGGAGTGCGGGGTGCAGGGTGAAGTCAGAACTTCCCGGCTTTACGTTATGGCCCTCGATGGCGAGGATATTCACTCCTTCCTGAAGCGCTTCGATTGCGTGTTTGTCCAGGGGGAAGAACTCGAATTTTTTATCCGCTTCATGCGAGTGAAATCCTTTCGCGCCTTTCCCGCTCCCGGAATCAACCCCGACACGCAGAATTTCCTTACCGTTTATGTAGGCGATGAACGCGTCGTCGTAGGACATGGCGATCCCGATCTTGGCCCGGTCTGCGTCAGGGGGAACCTGGAACGTGCTGCGAATATAGACGCTCCTGTATTTATCCCTCATGCCGATCAGTTCGGTGCGGTCATCCTTGTCTCCATAGCCAAATCCTGCTGCCCCCTTCTGCCAGGATGAATGGTTGAAATCGAGGGTTGTCCATTTCTCAGGAGGATGTGCCCCGCCGGCCAGGTATCTCCATTGTGCTCCGTGGTCGATGATGCGATGGCTCACGGCAGGCAGGGAATTTCCCTTCTTGGGGGCTTTCACAGGCTCCGGATTCTTGGCTTTATTTTTATCCTGGGGTTGCCATGGGTCCTTGATGGGGGAGTGCTCGATGACACCTTCTTTTTTGATCGCGAAGGAATCACGCACCGTCGCGTTCAAGTTGAGCATTTTCGCGCTCAGGGTGTTTCCTTCCACTGAGACCAGCACGGAGCCGTTTTCGACAATGATCCTGCGCATGACGGGCATGGTGCCTTTTCTGCTGACGTTGGTGCCTCCATGACCTGCGACGACCTGTATCGTGCCATTGTGAGGAACCAGCCCCTTACTTTTAAGGTAGGGTCCATCACCCTCTGGATCACCGTCACCGTCGTCGAGGACGACGCCACTGGCCGTGGTGGGTGTCTTGTATGCGCCGTCGATGAGCATTGAGCGCTCGTAGATGTGGGAGTGGCCGGTAAAGACAATGTCCACGCCTCCTCCCTCGAGTATGGGCATGATGTGCTCGCGCATCTCAATGAGTTGACTTTCCTTGTCACTGTCGTGTGAGCCCTTGGTGTAGGGAGGGTGATGGAAGTAGGCGATCAGCCACTCAGCCTTGGTTTTTTCAATGTCAGCTTTCAGCCAACGCGCCATGGCCCCGCCGGGCCTGCGGTCAAGGTCGTGGGAATCAAGGACGATGAAGTGGACGTTGCCGAAATCAAATGAGTAGTAGGCCTCCTTGCCGGATGGAAGGCCGCCGGCTTCACCGGTTGTCGGGCAAATATACGCGTCGTAGAAAGGCCCGGTTCCGTCCTTGCCCTTGGAGGTTTTTCCTTCATGGTTACCCATTGCTGCCCAGCAAACCGTGTTGCGCAGGGTGGGTTCATACATCCGGAAAAAGCGCTCGGAGAACTGGGTGTCCGTGCCACTGCCATAGGCCATGTCGCCAACATGGATGTAGAGGTCGAGCTGGCTTTTTTGTGCCTTGTTGTAATCACGCATCGCGGTATGCACCTTGGCCTGGTTGGCACCGCCGGTTCCGGAGTCACCGACTACCCAGAAATAAAGGGGCCTTTCAGTGCCCGGCACCGGGTGTGTCTTGAAGCGGTAAGTTGCATCCTCCGGGGTGAGTCGTTTTTCGCCATCATAGATTGCGTAATAATAAGTGGCTGCCGGTTCCAGGCCACTGATGGTCGCTTCAAACTGGCGGGTGCCATCGGGAGCACTGTGGAGTGGCGGAGGTCCGCCGGATTGTCCCTTGTCGGTTGTTCGGGTTACAATATGTTCTGGCTTGGATAGCATGGTCAGCGTTGCCGGGTCTTTCCCATAACGAACCACCGGGGTGATTGACCGTTCTGTGCGCCAGACAATCCGGATGGAACTCTCCGTGGCGAGTTGCAGGTATGGTGAGCGGGAGAATGTGGGTTGCTTCGCGGCAAGTGGCTGTAGCATGGCGAGGGCCAAAAGCGTTGTGCTGCAGGTTGTCTTCAGGAGTGAAGGGATGGTCATATGAGCAATATTAAGAATGTGTCGTTAGTGGTTTTTTAGGATCGTCGCCGGGAGGGGATTGGGCAACATTCAAATTAAGCTGTGACTTGATTGAATACCTGAATGGATTTATATATTTATTCTCAATAAAAAAATTATGCCAGAAGACAATATCGAGATTACCGCCTACGTGAAGACACATTGCGGCTGGAGCGAGGGAGTTCGTGCCATTATGCGCAAGCACTCCCTGGACTACGAGGAGAAGGATATTATCGCCAACCCGGCATTCCGCTGGGAGATGGAACAGCGCAGTGGTCAACCTCTTTCACCCTGTGTGGTCGTTAATGATGTGATGCTCGCTGACGTGAGCGGTGATGAGGTTGAGGCTTACCTTCTGGAGAAGGGCCTAGTGGGCGATACCGAGAAGGCGGCTGACGCGCCTACCGATTCCGCATGCACTGATGAGCAGCATGCCGCGATGGAAAAGGCGGCAGGAAAGATCAATTTTATTGATCAGTCGGAATAAACATTCCCCTGCCGTATTTTAAGTGCAGTTGCTCCACTTCTTCGGGAGTCAGGAACTGTTGTGCCCACGCGGTAAAGTCCCCGCTGCTGTCGTATTCGGGCTGAAAAGGATGGTTCATGCCCTCCTGTGTCAGCTGCTCCGGGGACTTCCTGCGCTGAGCGGAATGCCAGACGTTCCATTTCCTCATATAATTATGCATCATCCACGGGATCCAGCCAACGAAAGCTCCAAAGCCAGCCAAGCCTAGGGAGATGTTAAAAGAATCCGAATTCGTGTCCCCTTTGACCAAGCATATAAACCCCAAGGGAATAGCGATGAGGAAGGCCAAAACCGTAAAAACAGTAAGTCCCTTCTTCCATGGAGACACATCGGCGGGATTGAACATCGAGAAGCGGCAGGCCTTGCAGTGATAGGTCCACGTCGTTCCCTCACTTGTTCTACTGCTCTTAATGTCGAACGTATTGTGTGCCTTGCAAGTAGCGCACCAGTAGGCCTTGGGGTTCGGGTTGCAGTGGTTGATTTCAGGCAGGTTCTGCATGGTTGCTATCAGGGTGATGCCCCTAAAGTTTGAGGGCAAAGTCGTCTCCTGCCTTCAGGGAACGAACAAAGGCAACGAGCACGTCAATGACCTGCTCCACATCCCCGAGGTCAACCACCTCGACCACCGAGTGCATATAGCGCAGGGGCAGGGAGATCAGCGCACTGGGTATGCCCTGGCCGGTATAGGAAATATTGTCCGTGTCCGTGCCGCTGTAACGGGAGCTGGACTCGTGTTGGATGGGGATCTTTGCTTTCTTGGCAACTTCCATCAAGCGCTTGACGACATTCGCGTGGTTACAGGTGCCGTGTGTCAGGCTTGGGCCTGCGCCGAATTTCACCTCGCCATGGATCGCATGGCTGATCCCGGGTGTATCCGTGGCATGGGTCACATCCAGGCAAACGGCGACATCGGGCATCAGGCGCCGGGTGATCATGGTTGCTCCATGCCCCCCGATTTCCTCCTGCACGGAATTGACGCATTGCAGCGTGGCAGCAGGCCGGGTCTTGGCCTTGGCCAGCTTGGCCATGACCTGCGCAATGATGTAGCCACCAATGCGGTTATCCAGGGCGCGGCTGACAATCCTGCCACTGGCGAACTCCTCCGGTTCATCGGCATAGACGGCCGGATGTCCAACACGAAGGCCGAGCTTAACGACTTCCTCCGCTGAAGATGCCCCGACATCGACATACAGCTCATGGATTTTCGGTGCCTTTTCATTGCCAAGGGAATCCTTGCGCAGGTGGATGGCAGTATTTCCGATGATGCCCTTTACCGTTCCCTTGTCTCCCAGGATGCTGATTCTTCGCCCTCTGCCGGTTGCGGCATCCGATCCCCCGACACGGTCAAGGTAGATAAATCCCTCCTTGGTGATGTGCTTGATGATATAGCCGATTTCGTCCGCATGGGCTTCGAGCATCACGGTGGGAGCCTTGGCGGAACGCCCCTTGAGGATGCCCCATGTGCTGCCATAGGCATCCATGTCGACGGAGTCGGCATGTTTCTTGACATGGCTTGCCCATACGCGCTGTCCGGGGGTTTCAAATCCCGTGGGACTTGGGGTGGAAAGGAGTTTAAACAGGAATTTTTTGTCGCTGGCGGTCATTTTTTTATGGAATGTGCTCGCAGCTATTCACGTGGCAAGGGCTGTTTTGTTTTCTTGCTAATACCTGCGCGCAGGCAGTTATACATTGTTTAGGCAGTATA
>JAAESJ010000135.1 GCA_024229495.1 Verrucomicrobiaceae bacterium
GAGCAATACCGGCGGATGGCCTGAATTTATCGGCATCACGGGAGGTGGCGCGGGCGACTATTTCAGCTGGCGCAAGAACGACAACGGCTCGGTTGCGGACAACTTCACTACCTACTCAACGACCGACCAGGTCACTGAGGCGCGGACGTTCATCGATGCACGGGAACTTGCGGGGGATCCGTGGTTCGTTTGGGTGGGATTCAACGCTCCGCACATTCCCTTTCACGAGCCACCTGCCGATCTGCTTCAAGGCGGGACTGGGACGTCGAACCGCGCACTCTACAACAAAGCCCTCGAAGCCCTCGACACCGAGATCGGACGCCTGTTGCAGTCGGTTGACCTGAATACGACCAACGTGATCATCGTGGGAGACAACGGAACCCCGGCCCAGGTTGTGCAGGCGCCGTATGGCCCGGTTGGACCTACCGGCCATTCCAAGAGCGACCCTTATGAGGGCGGGATACACGTTCCTTTCATTGCTCTCGGTCCTGATGTGACTCTTCCCGCCGGTAGCACAAGTGATCGGCTCGTTCATGTGGCGGACCTTTTTCCAACCATTCTCGCGCTTGCCGGGGTGCCCTATCCAGGGACCGGGATTGATGCTACCAGCATTCTCCCGATCCTCAATGGCACGGACACTGCGAGGCGCTGCGCCGTCACGGAGACATTCAATGACACGAATTTCCCCGCGGCCCGTTCGATTCGCATGGAAGCTGACCCTGCTATCCCGGGATCTGATCCGGACTACAAGCTGATCATCTTCGGCGACCCCACCACGACAACTGACACACCCACTTTCGAGCTTTACAACCTCATCAACGACCCGAACGAGAACTCTCCGCTTAACCTTGCCGCTCTCAACCCGGCAGAACAAGCGGCCTACGATGCCCTCATCGCCAAGGACAACGCACTGGGCGGTGCTTACAGTGAGCCATTCGGCGGTCCGTCCACCGCCGATGTTGTTTACCTCGAGATTGAGAATCCCTCGGTTCCGGCGCCGCCGAGGAGAGCCAACCTCGCACCAGATAGCGTCACGATCAACGGCACGACAGTCGACGTGACCTACGTTTCCCGCTCCAGTTTCGGCGATGTTCTTTCCGATGAAGGTGACGACGCGGCGGATGTGTATTGGATCAAGTGTATCGTTGACCCGTCGAATGCACCCTACACGAGCGCGGTCATTGATTTTCCGGATGCTCCCGGAGGCAATCCGCGGATTTTCAACGCCTTGAATATCTATTTGATTCCCTGAGTTTTGAACCCGGCGAGTTATGGTTGCTTGTGCTCTGTTGGGTGGTGGTGTTAGTTTGCTTGGAATGAGGACGCTCTATATTGCCCTATTGGCACTTTTGGGATCAGGCATCGGATTGGAGGCAGCCGACGTTTCAGACCTGACCTACACCAGTAGCGGGGTTTATGTGACGATTACCGATTGCAATGCATCTGCGAGCGGAATACTCGACATTCCTGATGTCATAGAGGGCGTTCCGGTAAGGATCATCGGGGACAAGGCCTTTTTGCAATGCTCCCGCCTGACGAGCATCACGGTTCCTGAAGGGGTTACCAGCATCGGCAATTACACCTTCTATGGTTGCAGCAACCTGACGAGTATCGCTATACCAGAGAGTGTCACCAGTATCGGGTTAACCGCCTTCCGGGATTGCAGGAGTCTGGCAAGCATCACGATTCCTGAAGGGGTTACCAGCATCGGCAATTACACCTTCTATGGTTGCAGCAGTCTGGCGAGCATCACGATTCCAGAGGGGGTTACCAGCATCGGGAAGCTTGCCTTCTATAACTGTAATAACCTTAGCAGCATCACCTTTCTTGGAGATGCGCCCACCCTTGGTCAGGATGCCTTCTCTGGATTGCCTGAAGGAGCCAAGATCATAGCGGAGGCCGGCGCCGTGGGCTTTGGGGATTCGTTTGGCGGGATTGAGGTTTTCTACGTTGAAATGAATGAGACGGGAAACATGAAGGTAAGGGTTAGCCGCTCAGGAGTCGATCAAGTCGCAGTGAAATTTTCAGCAGCATTAGGAAGCTCGTATTCGATACAAGGTTCTGCCGACATGAAGCGCTGGGAATTGCTGGAGTCAGAGATCATGGGTGCAGGTGATTATGTGCAGAAGATTTTCCCGATGAGCGAAAAGAAACGTTTTTTTAGGATCCTTAAGAAGCGGTCCGGTTAAGTAGCCATCATCCAATGTGCAATGCATGAGGTGTTTTTGTTCCGCGAGGTGTCGATGCTTGGGTTGCGCAAATGAGCTCTCCTGGCTATAAGTGGTAATCAAGTCGATGAAGTTGTGTGCCTTACAGGATGTTCTCTCCGATATTAAGGCGTCCAGTTCGGATTCCGGTTCTCTTTGTTGCTTGCAAAAGCCCGGGATCCCCGATCGAATAGGTAAAATGCTTGGAAATTACAACCTTCCTTTCTCTTCAGTGTCTCCCGTCAGGCAACGGGGAGACCGACAGCAGAAAAGTAATGTTCGGGTAGTTTCCAAATTCATTTTATTCGCTGCCTTGGCATGGTCTTCTCCGCTCAAGGCTAAAGCCCCTTTGGCAAGAGCGAACGATTTTGGCGAGGGCGTTGGACTTATTCTCAAGGAGTATTGTCACGATTGCCATGGACTCAAAAAAACCAAGGGCAAGGTTAATCTGACCGAATACGAGTCATGGGCTGAGCTCGAGAAGAATCCGGGTCTCATCGAAAAAATGATTGAGGCATTGGGAAAAAACGAAATGCCTCCCGAGGAGGAGAATCAGCCCAGCGGTGGTCAACGCGAACTCATGTTGTTGGAGCTGGACAAATCATTGAAGAATGCCGTGGCAGGTGCTCAGTCTGCAGTTCCGCTGCGCCTTCGACGGATGAATCGCTTTGAATATGGCAATGCGGTAAGGGACTTGTTCGATCTTAAGTCGTGGGTTTACTCGATCAACGATCGCATTATTCGTGACCACAACAACTATTTCAGACCCGAAACCGGCAAGATGCCTAACGTTGCAAGGGTGGGTAATCGAATCATGGGGTTACAGCAGTTGTTGGAGAACCGGTTGCTTGGCGTGATGGCTTTCCCTAAAGACCCTCCCGCAGAAAACGGGTTCAATAATCGCGGAGATCACCTCAGTTTAACGCCGGTGCTCATGGAGGCTTTTCTGGAACTGAGCCGGTCGGTTGTCAATGCAGAGAATTTTGATCAGAACTGCCGAATCTGGAATGACCTTTTTCAAGATCCATTAAAGGAGCCATCGGTCCCGGGATTTGGCTCCATTACGGCAGATAAATCTGTCGCGACGCATAGCACGGGATTGACCCTTAGCGCCTGGATTCGCCCATCCAGAACCACTGAAAAGTGGCAGACCATTGTTCGCCGTGAGGATTCGTGGCGACGCCAGTTGTTGGCCATTGGCGGCACAGGCGGGACCTGGGGAATTTGGATGGGTGCGGGAATTGGTGGGCGCTATGTGGAATTCGGCGCCCCGGTCAAACCCAGTGCGCTTAGCGACGGAAAGTGGCATCACGTTGCCGGCGCCTTCGATGGTAAGCAAATGAACCTCTACGTGGACGGTAAGCAGGTTGGCAGCAAGGCAATCGCGGGCGAGCTCTACACCCGGAGCGTGGAACCGATGCAGATTGGCTCACATGGGGATGAGCCTTTTCATGGAGACATCAATGATGTTCGCTTGTTTAGGGCCGGGTTGAGCAAGCTCCAGATTGAGGGCATTGCGGCAGGCAACCAAGGTATTGCCAAGGCGGAGATGGTAGGTTTCTGGAAGCGGGCTGCTGAGGTTAAACCGGAATTGAAGCAACCGGTCGAGAGAATAGCGCATGAACGGATTCGGAAATTTCTCCTCAGGGCATTCAGGTCTCCTGCTGACGCAAGAACGCTGAAGTTATACACGGAGTATTTTGACAGGAGGTATAAGAAAAGCGGCGATTTCACAACGAGCATGAAGGATGTGGTGTCAGGGGCGTTGGCTTCCCCGCGTTTTATTCTTGTTCACAACGGGGAAGCCGGCACCTCGTTGAATCATGACGCATTTAATTTGGCGACCCGTCTGTCCTTTTTCTTGTGGAGCTCGATTCCTGATGATGAGCTGTTGGCGTTGGCGTTGGCGGGGAAGCTCCAGAACCCAGAAGTGCTGGAAGGGCAAGTTGATCGAATGCTCAACGATCGGCGCGTGAAAAACTTCTGTGACAGTTTTGCGCCTCAATGGCTCAAGATTAACAATCTGGTTTCCGCTTCTCCTGACTTTAAAACACACCGAGAGTATTACTTCGGCGGCGATGACAAAATATCGTACAAGAGGGGGATGCATATGATGCTGGAACCGTTGCTTAATTTTGAAACGGTTTTCATTGAGAACCGGCCAATTATGGAATTGATCGATTCCGATTTCACCTACCGCAGTCACTTGTTGGAAGAATGGTATCAAGGCAGGGCTGCTACCTATGGCATAAACGTCAACCTCCGCGATATTGCATTCACCCGGAAACCTTTGAATGACAGAAGGTTCGGCGGAGTGATCACAACGGGTGCCGTGATGGTGATGACATCGGGACCATTTCGATCGTTGCCCATCACGCGGGGTTCCTGGGTCTCTTCGGTCATTTTCAATGATCCTCCGGAACCTCCGCCTGACGACATCCCTGACCTGAAGGCGGATGACACCACGCTTGAAAAAGAAGGCCTGACAGTAAGGCAAAAGCTAAGGCAACACAGCGAGGATTCCCGATGCGCGGGCTGTCACCAAAAGATAGACCCCCTGGGGTTTGCCCTGGAGAACTACGATTTGCTGGGGCGCTGGCGAGATAAGTATCGAACCGGCTTGAAGGTGGACGCCAGTGGGATATTGTTTGGTAAACATGAGTTCGATGACGTTGTCGGTTTTAAGGATGCCGTGCTTGCGGAAAAGGATTTGTTTGCCAAGGCCTTCATCAAGCATCTGCTTTCCTTTGGCCTGGGGCGGGAGTTGACGCTGGCAGACCGAATGGCCGTGGATGAAATTGCAGAAGCCGGCAAGAAGGGAAATTACAAGTTAAGAGAGATTATCAAGCATACGGTGCTTCACCCGGTATTTAACCAAAAGAAAAAACAATGAAACATATCGATAGGCGCAAGTTCTTGTTGGGTGCGGGGGGCAGCATAATGGCTCTTCCCTGGTTGGAGATGTATGCAGAGGAGGCAGTAACCAGGAAGTTAAAGGAGCCATCCCTGCGTTTTGCTTCTTTTTATTCGCCGATGGGCTTTGTTAGGGATCATTTTTTCCCTGAGAAGGACAATCAGGATTTCCTGGCGATGCCTACCTTGAGTCCGCTGAAGAACGTTGCCGAAAAGGTCACGCTGATTACGGGATTATACCGGGTTAATGTGAGAGGCATTGATGTGCACAACCAGTGCAGTTCATGTTACCTGTCATCGGCCAATCCTCATGGTGAACTCAAGTCACCTTACCCGATGGACAGGACCCTGGATCACCTTATTGCAGATAAGGTAAGCGAGCGGACACCCATTCGATCCTTGGAGTTGAATTGCAATACGTTTAAAGATCTTAAAGAATCGATCTATCTGGACAATATCTCCTGGTATGGCCCGGAGCATGTAGCGACGTCGATGAAAGACCCGCGGAAGGTTTACCAGCGTCTTTTCAAGACAGCGGAATCGGACAAGGACATCACGGACTTGATTTTGGAGGATGCTTCCAATTTTGAAAAAAACCTGAGCAGCCATGACAGGGACAAGCTGGATGAATACTTCACCTCGGTGAGGGAAGTCGAGCAACAGATCGAGAAGCTCAGCAGGCATTACGCCACCCATGAGAAGGCGGACATGAAGGAGCCTGATGAGGAGCCCATGACGCGTGGCGAATACATAAGGATGATGGGCAAGTTGCTGGTGCTGGCATTTCAGGGTGACCTCACTCATGTTGCCACTTTCATGCTCGCGCCTGAAAGGTGGGGCACGCCGCAGCGATTCCATGAATTGAATTTCACGAAATCACATCATGGACTCACCCATTCCCAAGGCAGGGAAGACGTAAAGAAAACTCTGGCGCGAGTGGACCGGTTTTATGTGGAGTTGTTCGCCGAAGTGCTGGAGCAACTGGATGCGATCAAGGAGGGTGAGGGAACCCTTTTAGATCACTCCATGATTACTTTGGGTTCAGGATTGGGAGATGGTAAGGATCACACCATGGATGAACTTCCCATTGTTGTCGCAGGTTCCGCCAATGGTAAAATCAAGACAGGTCGCATTCTTCATTGCCCTGACAAAACACCACTGGCCAATTTGTGGCTCTCGCAAGCACAGCTAATGGGTGCAGGTA
>JAAESJ010000136.1 GCA_024229495.1 Verrucomicrobiaceae bacterium
CTGTTGGCTCGCCGCATGGCCGAGCGTGATGTCCGCTTCATCCAGTTGTTTCACCGGGGATGGGACCAGCACGGGTCACTGGTGCCGCACTTGAAGGCACAGTGCCGGGACACGGACCAGGGCTCAGCAGCCCTGGTGCTGGACCTCAAGCGGCGCGGCATGCTGGATGATACGCTGGTGATCTGGGGAGGTGAGTTTGGTCGCAGTATCTACAGCCAGGGAAAAATCAACAACGGCCGGGATCATCATGGCCGCTGCTTTACAATGTGGATGGCCGGGGGGGGTATCCAGGGTGGGCGCATGGTCGGGGAAACCGACGACTTCTGCTATAATATCGTCAAGGACCCGGTCCACATCCGCGATATCAGCGCGACAGTGCTGCATTGCCTCGGTATTGATGACAAGCGTTTCACTTTCAAGTTTCAGGGTTTGAACCAGTCACCAACCGGGGTGGAGGAAACAAAAGTGGTCAGGCAGCTCCTTGGCTGATCCTTGAGGCTTGACTGGGCACCTTTCACCGGTGTATTGGGCCATCGCTGTGGCCTTTAATTATTCGTAATCTCGGCCATGTAAAATCCCTGCCTGGCATCCTCCAGGCTGAAGCGGACCGTGATCGGTTCTCCCCAGGTAAATTCGCGGGGAACCTGGTCACTGAGGTCGATGCTCTGCCAGTTGACCATGTCGCCGGAGGTTTTCACGGTGACCTCGGGTGTCTGCATGGAGGGCACGTAATCCAGTCCGTCAAAGTTCAGGAGGTTGGTCGCCGGGTTGAAAATGCCGATAATTGGGCGCCCACCGAAGGTGCTTGCCCGTAGCGAGTATTCACCGGTGATCTCGAATTTGCCAAGCTCAATGAAGTCCCACTGGAACCATTCAAACATTCCCGGGTCATTGTGACCGAAGGTGAGTTGATGCCGGGTTGGCGGGAACCATGGGGGATCATTCTGGAAAGTCTTGATGGAAACAAATTTCATCTTTCTCCAGTCAAAGGGCCGGTTGAGCGAAAGGCTAAGCTCCACGGTTTGGTTGGAGATCGAGACGGAGGTGATGCTTGGGGCTGGATTGCCCTTCTCCTCAGCACGTGTGTTCAGGGCACCTATGAAAAACAGCGCTGAAACCGCGGTGATGAGAGTGAGGGGAAGGGCACGACGCATGATCTTGGACACGTTGTTTTTAATACAGCACCGTTTACCGGCCGTATCAATGCAATTGCATGTTGTTTCCGGTTGAGTTTTTTTTGACAGGGGGGTGGATATCTAGCTGATCCTGTGGCTAGAATTCCCCTGATGAAATTGATTACCTTCCTGACATTCTTTCTCCTGAGCTTTTCCTGCATGGCCGCAGAGGAGACCAGTCGCAACGTGATTTTGCGCGGTAGTTATGATAACTCGTTGTTGCAGTTCAAGGGCAGGAAGAGCGGCAGGGTTGCCTTCATGGGGGGTTCGATCACGCAGATGAACGGTTACCGGCCGATGGTTGCCGCCCGGTTAAAGAAACTCTTCCCCGAGACAATGTTTGAGTTCATTAATGCCGGAATATCCTCGACATGCTCAACCACCGGCGCCTTTCGCCTGCGTTCCCAGGTCCTTGAGAAGGGCAAGATTGATCTCTTCTTCATTGAGTTTGCGGTGAATGATGACCAGGACGCCGGGCATGCTTACCGGGAGTGTGTGCGTGGCATGGAGGGAATCATCAGGCAGGCACGCAGTGTGCAGCCGAAGATGGACATCATCGTGACGCACTTTGTCAATCCCGGCATGCTCAGGGATCTGCAGTCGGGCAAGATGCCGGTGCCCATGGCAGCCCATGAGGAGGTGCTCAAGAAATACGGGGTTTCCACCATTTTTTTGGCGCGTGAGGTTGCCGACCGGATTAAGGCAGGCACGCTGACCTGGAAGGAGTTTGGTGGTACTCACCCTGGACCTGCCGGTAATGCCATTGCTGCGCAGATGATAGGCAGCCTGCTGAAAACCGCCTGGTCCAAGCGCGTCGCGCAGGCACAAAAGGATCATCCCATGCCCAGCGAAGCGATTGATCAGGGCAGCTACTTTAACGGCGTCTTTCTTTCTCCCGGGGGATCAGCCAACGATGACTGGAAGTGGCAGGTTCCGAACTGGAAGGAGATCCCCGGTGGCTTCCGCGGCACTTTTGCCGGAATGAAGCTGTTGTGTTCGGAGCGGTCAGGCAGCGAGACAAGCGTGAAATTCAAGGGATCGGCCCTTGGGGCCTATGTCCTGGCAGGTCCTGATGCAGGGGTAGTCGAGGTGAGTATGGACGGCGGACCGTGGAAGAGGGTTGAGCTTTATCACCGATTCAGTCGCGGTCTGCACTACCCGCGCACGGTGATGTTTGCCGCCGACCTTGAGCCAAAGGAGCACACTGCCCGCCTGCGCTTGGCCAGGGAGTCCAATCCTGCCAGCAAGGGAAGTGTCGCACGCATCCTGCAGTTCACGGTGAATTAGTGGCTAAGTGCCCTTTGAGGGCAGGGAGAATGCAACAGGGATACCGTGACTCCCGAGCTTGAGCTAATCCTGTGTTTCCGGTGTAATGCATGACTCTAGGCGGTCGGAGATGGGTGGAATAATGCGGCTGGACGTGAGATTATCTGGCGGAGCCGTGCGATAAGGTCAGCGGAATTGATTGCGAAGATTTTGAAAGCCCCGAAGACAGAGGAAGGGGACCGGTCAGGATATTTTCGTAGCCTGGATTTTCAAACCGCGGGGTAGAAGGAGGTCTTGAGATTCACCGCCCCGAAGGAGCCCGGGCAATACGACTACGTGTGCACCTTCTCTGGCAACTAGCTCCTAATGAAGGGTTATGAGATCGGTTGGCGTGAAATAGGAGTTTATTGCGGGGCATGGCAGGGGTGCCAAGTTTAGGGCGATTTGTATTGTGGAAAAGTGAGAGGCATCGCCTTGCTCAAAAAAAAATATGATCTTAATGAATATTGATGAAAGGTTATGCCATGAAATTCCTGCGTATCTTTCTTCTTTTCAGTTTTGCTGTTTTATTTCCAGCGAGCGAATGCCCTGCTCCTCACATAACCACTTTTAATGGGCTTAGATGGGTCAACGAGGGCAAAATTGTTGAAATCGAAGTGTCCGATGTGGAAGTAGGTTCGCTGCTTAGAATTGAGACAAGCAGTGACCTGGCTTCTGGAAAGTGGGTTCCGGCCAATGCTGCTGAGCAGACAGTGGAAACGCTTCCGGCGCGCATGGCCTTTTTTGTGAGTAACGAAGCTGAGAAGGGGTTTTTCCGTGTTGTGGTCAAGGCGCCCACGGTTTCAGTAAGAGATGGCGTTTTGGTAGTTTCTGAGGAAACAACACTGGACCAGGTTTTAAATGCCCTAAACCGATCGGGTGATCAGCAGTATAGTATTCAGAATCCATATGAAGGGGAGGATATTCAGGATCCTGCCAACCCCTCGAGGGTTCTTATAGCAGCTGGTGAATACCAGTTTGCCAATGCTGAGGATCTTAATAGGCAGATCTTTGATCCTGCCGATAAAATAAAGCGTGGCATTTGGGCTGCCCCGCCGGCTAAAGATGATCGAGGGATTGCTGACAGGGATTTTCCAGCAACAACGGTCAGTCAGCTTGCCGTGGACCAGCCTCATGATATCCCCGGGGACACAACAACCGATGATTTTTCCAAAGGCTGGGGCGGCGATGAAATTAGGATCGTTCCAGGAAGGGGTCAGCCAATCCCGCCCGGCCAGTTTGATATGCCGTTTGAGAACCTGGATACTCCAGGAAACAAGCTCGAGCAGATTGAATTACCTCCAAATAACAATATAGGTTATGTGCGGGTTGAATGGGAATTTGTGCGGGACCCTAACGTTGCCGGGCTTGGTAATTTAATTGCCGCCAATATTCAGCCTAAGCAGGTTTATGAGGTCAGAGGAGACACCGGTTTCCTGTCTGCTTATCCCCCGATACCGGGAAAGGATCATTATATTGCCGCCATTGTTGGGGCAAATGGCGATATTCTGCAGATCACCACATTTATCGATCCGCTGGTGGACAGGTCTTACCCGCCCGACTTAGCAGTTGCACATCACAGGAATACCGCCGCAGACTCTGGAGAAGCAGTGACCACGGTTCCCCTTGTTAATGGATCCGTGACGCAAGATTTGGCCGGATTGGCGGTTCATCTCTACGGGGTAAAACAGCAATTTGATGGCGATGAGAACATCCTGAGTCCGGATGTGTTGACAGGTAATCCGGATACATTTGTCCGTCTTGCAGCAACCGCTGGCAAGCAGCTTACGGGTTTACTTGCACAACAACCTTCGCGTGATGACCTGCTTCAGATCCTGCAGGATCAGATTGGCGATCCGCCCCAAAGACGTCAACTCGGGGATGTGAACTGCGATGGGGTATTAAATGTCCTTGATATTACATTGCTGGTGCAGGTCATTCTTAACGGGAATGTCCCCTGTTGCCCTGCGGCTGCAGACATTAACCGTGACGGGGCAATCAATGTGCTGGATCAGCAGGCATTGGTGGCCGCGGTTCAGGGTGGCGACGAATTGCCGTTTATCGAGGGATGCGGACAGATCATTGTTGATCCGGATGGAGGGGGAATCATTGTTGATCCTGGTGGCGGAATCGTTGATCCGGGATTTGGTGGCTTGGGACGTGCTCAGGCAAAGGCATTGGGAATATCTGCGGTGCCTTCGGTAACAGAAATGCACAGAAGTGGATCAAATGGATCCAAGCTTAACATCACCATTATTGGCGATGGTTTTGACGCATCTGATGCCGATCAGCAATTATTCGATGATTATGTGGATAACGTTCTCATGGACGGGTTCCTTAATGAGGACATTCATCCTGAAATCTTAAATGGTATCAATGTGGTTAAAATTAACACCTTTTCAACGGATAGCGGTGTTACCCAGGTGAACTCGAGTGGTATTGTAACAACCACCCGAAGGACAGCCCTGGACACGGAATACAGTGGAGATTGGGATCGTTGCTGGATGGAGGATGGGTTTGGGTTTTTCGGTGCATTTAATGTCATCAAATTAGTCTACGCTCCGCAGACAGATATCAGCATCATTGTCATGAATGAAACGGGACGAGGTGCCTGCGCGAGAGGAGGAAAACGGTTTTATATTACTCTTGGGGAACCCTGGAGCACAGCAGCCCATGAGTTTGGACACGCTCCCGGCGGACTCGGTGATGAATATGACCAGGGAGGGGGTAACTACACTGGGCTTGAACCGGGTTCTCCCAACCTGACCACGAACACGAACCGTGGCACGCTCAAGTGGAGACAATGGGTTCCCTCATGGCGTTCTCTGCCCACTACCGCGGCGCAAGTCAGCCACAATACTGAGGATGTTGGACTTTTTGCAGGCGGCATCCAAAGCCTGACAAGTTACACTGGTGGTATTTTTCATCCGAGTAATCAAGGAACCATGAATAACAATTGGCCTGATCACAACCCGGTCGGGTATTGCTTTATGAAGAACAGGATGCGCCCCTATCAGGAAGCCACGCTGCGCAAGAACGTGACAGGTGACTTTAACGGTGACGGGCGGACGGATCTTGTTTTACTCGATGGCCGCCAGATATCACTCTATCTTGCTAAGGATCGGAATGTTGGTGCCGATGACCCGCAGAGGGGCAGCCCTCCCCGCAGTGTCACTGCCGTTCTCGATCCGACGTGGTATCATACCAATCGTATACCCAACTCATCAGGAGGCGGGTTCAAGACCCGGCCATCGGATGATTATTACGTTGGAGACTTTGACGGCGACGGGCTGGATGACATCTATGTCGTTAACCTGACGAACTGGACTCACGAGTGGGTCGTTATGCTCAAGTCATACGGTGACCACTTCGAGCCCATCAATGGTTATGATGATGATCTTCCGGGGTGGAAGATGCGCTCTGGTGATCAGTTTTATGTGGCCGATTTCAATGGCGATGGTCGTGATGACTTGTGTGTCTACAACGGCACGAACTGGGGCATTCCATATTTCGGTATGTTGAGGTCAACCGGAACGGCTTTGCGTTCTGCACGGCGTTATGACAGGTGGATGGGCAACTGGGAAATGGGCAAGAAGGAGAAGTTTTACGTGGGGGACTATAATGGAGATGGGCGAGAAGACTTTGTTGCCTGTGACCGTAATCACTGGTCTCAGGTGCATTTGCGCGTCTTTAATTCCACAGGGAGTGCGCTCAGTGAACGTCACCGTTTTTATGGGACAATCGAGGCGGGAGCAATTAGATGGCCCATGCGCCGCCGTGACCAGATCCATGCACTGGACTTTAATGGGGATGGTATCACTGATATTGCAACATTTAACGGCAGGGATTGGAGCCATGTCTACCTTGGTCTTTGGCGTGTCGATAATTCAGGAAAAATGGCCGGTGTCCGGCTTTATGATACCGATGGTGCCACTGCTGCGACAGATGTTATAGGTTGGCAAATGGCGCGTCGGGACAAGTTCTATGTGGCTGATGTGAATGGTGATGGCAATCATGACCTGGTCGCCTATAACAAGGATAACTGGAGCACTCAGTATCTTGGGATGTTACGCTCCAACGGTGGCAATCGACTTCAGGGCAGCTGGCAGGATGATTGGATTGGTAGCTGGAACCTTGGTGATTCTGACAGTTTCAAGGTTGCTGACTTCAGGGGGTCTGGAGGGTGGGATGATCTTATTGTCTACAATAAGGGTTGGCTTGGCCTGTTACGCAGTTACAACAACAGATTTGTGCAGGAAACCCTTTACCGAAAGTGGATCCACAGCCATCGCTACCATAAATGGGGTTGGTGGTAATCGCAGCTGCAATATCGCTGAATAACTCTACCAAACGTTCTTGTCCCTCTTTGAATTAATCAACGGCGGGACTTGAATGGAGGGCAAGATGCCTGTTGAGTAGGCAACCTTAAGCAGGGCCTGTAGCTCAGCGGTTAGAGCAGGGGACTCATAATCCCTTGGTCGCAGGTTCAAATCCTGCCAGGCCCACTTTCTATGAACCTTGTTTACAAGGGGTTAGCGTATCAAAGCCACTTCCGCTATCTTACAGGCGGGGCTCGCAATGGCAAGTTGATACACCAACTTGATACACTTTTCCCTGTTCCTTGCATCCTACGCCATGCGCATTGTGCCCTGTCCAGGGATCATGGATCACTTTACAAAGACCCCCTGAGCGGGATCAGATCAAAATCTCTGACCATAAAAATGAGAATGCGAGTCATCAGGGACAGGCCTGCACCACGCCACCCGTATCCCCCGATGTTTTTGTGGGCGTGTGCCCCTTATAATTAGGGGTGTGCGAAAAAATATTTGGGGTTTAACCGCTCATTAAAAGCGGTAAAGGGCTCAAAGTGCGGTTAAGCGAGCGGTTTTAGTAAAACAGGTGCTCGGATTTGTCTCACGATTACTACCGCCACTCGTGCGCAGTAGCGATCTTGCCCTCGATCATTTTGTCGAGCTTAACGACATCAGTCACGTTGCGCAGCTTCAGGGTCGGAAGGTAGTTGGTCATCATGTCCCAGCCCATGTTGAAGAGGTAGTCCTTTAGCTGCTCTTCCCTTGTGGCTTTGTCTTCGGCCTTCTTCCGTATCTCCTCGTAGCGGGCTTGCCGGTCTCTCTCGTAGTCATCACGGCGCGCGCCCGATTGTCTTATCCAACGGTGAATGGTGCGCCTGTTCACGTTACAGGTTACAGCGATCTCAGTCACCATACGACCCGACCTGTAGAGGTGCAGGGCTGTGTCTAAGAGATCATCCTTCTTCATTGGATCAATATACCATCTGGGGCGCAAACTGCATCATCGAGTTCCA
>JAAESJ010000137.1 GCA_024229495.1 Verrucomicrobiaceae bacterium
ACCTGCGTGAGAGAAAAGCCATTGCAGGCTTGCGCAATTATGTGCGTGCCTCGGAGATTGTCAGCCCGGCACCCGATGGGCATTTCCTGCGGATTTTTGGCCAATCAGACCGCACATTGATTGAGAACGCCAATGACAAGGCTTCCGTGCCACAGGCGCTTTCCCTGATGAATGGATCCACCTTCAATGCGATCAGCAATCCATACAGCGTCCTTTTCAGGGATATCCGGAACGCTGATGATTCCGATGAGATGATTGACAGGATTTACCTGGGAATGCTGTCGCGCAAGCCGACTGATGAGGAGCGCGCAGTAATGCGTGATGAGGTGGCGCAGGCCGGGAAGAACGCGGCAAGAGGACTGGTCTGGACTGTGCTCAATACCCAGCAGTTCCTGTTTATCCAGTAAGTTAGCCGGCTTGACTTCGCGTTATTACCGGAGGTGTTTCGGGGACGGGGCTGCCCCCGTCTATAGCGTGGCTTTAAGCCGCCTGCAGACCTCCTCGACGTTCTCGCGACTGTTGAAGGCGGAGATGCGGAAGAATCCCTCGCCTGCGGAGCCGAACCCGGCACCGGGAGTGATGACCACATTGGCCTCGTTGAGCATGCGGTCAAACATGCCCCAGCTGTCGG
Source organism: Verrucomicrobiaceae bacterium (assembly GCA_024229495.1). Classification (GTDB taxonomy): domain Bacteria; phylum Verrucomicrobiota; class Verrucomicrobiia; order Verrucomicrobiales; family DEV007; genus CACIUL01. The sequence continues at coordinate 632 of JAAESJ010000137.1, forward strand.
TGCCTTCCGGGCAGGCAACCCACACATAGGGAGCATTCTCCCCGCCGTGGACAGAGAGCCCGATTTCAGCGCAGGCATCGCGCAGCAGGCTCGCATTACCCATGTAATGGTTGATTAATTGGCTGATTTGCTCCTGGCCTTCGTCACTGTAGAGTGCCTCGGCGGCACGTTGCACCGGATAGCTGACACTGTTGAACTTGGTGCTCTGGCGGCGTGACCACAGCGGGTGGAGGGATTGTTTTTCTCCCGCCGCATTCTCGGCAAGCAATTCTTTTGGCACCACGGTGAAGGCGCAGCGAACACCGGTAAACCCGCCATTCTTGGAGAATGAGCGGAACTCAATGGCACACTGGCGGGCACCTTCCACCTGGTAGATGGATCGGGGAATGGACTCATCCTGAACAAATGCCTGGTAGGCGGCGTCATAGAGGATAATGGCATCGTTTGCACGCGCGTATTCGACCCATGCGGTGAGTTGTTCGCGGGTGGCGGTGGCCCCGGTCGGGTTGTTGGGATAGCAGAGGTAGATCAGGTCGACCTTCCCGGAGGGGATTTCCGGCACAAAACTGTTTTCAGCGGTGCAGGGCATATAGTGGATTCCCGCGTAGGCACCCGACTCGTCGGCATCACCGGTGTTGCCGATCATGACATTGGTGTCGACGTAGACCGGGTAGACCGGGTCGGTGATGGCAATGCGGTTTCCGGCTCCGAAGATGTCGAGGATGTTGCCGGTGTCGCACTTTGATCCGTCGGAGACAAAGATTTCATCATCATCGACCTCGATCCCGTGTTCGCGGTAGTCGCCTGCGGCAATGGCCGCGCGCAAGAAATCATAACCCTGTTCCGGGCCGTATCCGCGGAAGCTTTCTTTTTTTCCCAGTTCATCCACGGCGGCCTTCATGGCTTCCCGCGCTGCGGCGGGAAGGGGTTCGGTGACATCCCCGATACCGCAGCGGATGAGGTTTTCGGCCGAGTCGGGGTTGGCATCGCAGAAGGTTTTCACCCGGCGGGCGATTTCCGGGAAGAGGTAACCGGCTTTCAGTTTGAGATAATTATCATTTAGTCGTGCCATGAGGCGAAGATGGTGCGCTCTTTGTGTTCCCTGGTCAAGCTTGCGTAACATCTCATGGTTGGATCCGAGAATGGGGGCCAGGGAAAAAGAAGACCGGCGCAACCCCGCTGAGAAGGGTCGCGCCGGCAGTTGTGGGGTTGTGAGGTAAGTGTTAGTGGGACATGCGCAGGCTTGGAGCCAGGGAAATGGAGAGGCAGGGGAAGTTTGCCACAAAGTCCAGATCCGCAGCACGGCGCAACAGGTCGTTAAAACTGCGGGGCACACCGGATATCGGGTCAGGCATCGGCATGTTGCTGCCGATCAGGAAATTAGACAGGCGGGACTCATTGCCCGGGTCACGCTCTCCGACGTGCACGAAGGGGAAAGATCCCCCTCCGGTTCCTGGTGGCGGTGCGGTCCCGGCAGCTTCCCCGCCGTGGCAGGCATTACAGGTGTTGAGCGAGAAGTTGTGGCGGGCATCATTATTGACAATTCCCGGGGCATCCCAGATAAAGCTGCCGCTGTTTGTTGTCGCTTTTCCCGAGAGGAACGGTGATGCAAAGGGGAAACTCAGTGGCACCACGTGCTGGCCGGCGAGAATATCGACCTCATTGAGGTTGATGAAATCAGCCAGGTCCGGTGAGCCGTTCTTGTGGTCGGCGGGTGTTTGCTTGGTGGTCACCTGGGTGAGGTGGTTTGGGGATACCCCGGAGCCGGTGATTTGCCATTCCCGGAGCCGCCACGGATTGACACCAACAATGTCGTTGGATCGCAATTGATTGATGGCGCTGCCATTGGGCTTTGAGGGATCCGCATTGGCCTTGGCCACGATTTCAGTGAGGCTTTCAAGCTCGGTATTCAACGCTGGCCCGAATGGCAGGTCGGTCAAGTGAACCCATCTCTTGGCGTAATCCTTGATGTTTTGGCAACCGGATATTGGAACACCGTACTCGAAGATTACCGTCATCCTGTGGTGGATACCGGTATCAAGGTCAACGGCACAGAAGACGAACCGGCACTCACCGGCATTGCCGCTGGCGTAAGCTGACCCGTCGCGCAGGTCGATGCGGTTGACGATGGCTGTAAGCCGGAAGGGCGCCATGCGCAGGTCAAAGGGGTGGCGTCCCAGGGAGATATTTCTGGCATTCCACTTGTTGATGAGCTGGAGCTGCACCGCTCCACCTCCGGGAACGGCCGGGTTTGAGGAGGGCACAGGATCGAAGTTGATGAGCTGGTTGTGTTCAAAGTGCTGGATCCATCTCGCAGCGAAGAGCTTGGGGTCGATTCCGGTGACCGGTTGGTTGCACATCTGTTCCATCAGGTAGGCAAAGGTCCATTTGCCGCCCTCGGTTCCTGCTCCGGTAGAGGGATCGAAAGTGCGTGATGCGTCCTCAACAACGCTCAGGTCGGTGATCATGAGTGATTTCTTGGGGTCTACCGCACTGGCGATGCCGGGCACAGGCAGCCCGGGGATGCTAAGTGCCTCAAATTGCCCACCGTTGGTAAAGGGAAAGAGCTTTATCTCCTCGCCCAACTCGGCGGGATTGACCAGCGAGGTGTATCCGGTCAGGGAGCGACCCTGAAATACCGGGACCCTGCCGTCTCCTGCGTTGCGCACGCGATTGAGTGCTGTCTTGAGCTCGTTCTTGAAGGTGTCGATGACTGCCTTGGGTAAGGTGCCGACATAGACCCCCACCTTGTCGTTCCTTTTCATGGTGATTACCACCTCATCGAGAACCAGCGGGAAAGTTTCAGGCAAGAATTCGGGCCATACAACAGCCTGGCGCTCGACCGGATACTCGATAGTCAACGTGTCGCCGTTGAGGCTGATATCCTGAGGACGAAAGGTTTGGGGATCGGGGATTATTCCTTGCGGAATCAGGGGCCGGGCCTGTGTCACGAAGTCCTGGCCGCCGAGGTTGAAGCGGGCGCGGACAAAGCGGTTGGGGTTCTCAGCGGACACGGCGATCTCAATGAGTTGTTCAACAGGATCGGATCCCTCAACGGGCAGGAAGGCACCGTTATTGTGGAGTTCCTCGACGGATATTGACGGGGTGCGTACCTGGATCTTGAGTTGCCCGTCCTCGACAATGACCCGTTCGATATTTTGAGCCTGTGTTAGACCAGCGAGGAGAACCGGCAGGGCCGATGATATGAATTTCAGCAGTTTCATGGTTTTGGTGTGTTGTTGTTTGCTTTTTGGGTTTTTGAAATTTTGCCGGTTTCAGCGGGAAAGGGTGGCCATGATCCAGTTCCGGATACGGCAGGCCTCAATGTCGACCGAAAGTTCTCCCCAGGAACTGTTGAGACGATGATCAATGTCCGCTCCGCGTCGAATACGACCGACCTGCAGGGCGACGACTACCGTTTTTCCCTTGGCGTCCTGTGCAAAGACCGGTCCACCGGAGTCGCCGTTGGCGATGTGGCACTCGATGCTTCCGGTGCCCGGATCAGGCGCGATATCCAGTCCGGCCGAGGCAGCGAATTTGGAGAACGGATCGGTTCCCGGGTTGCCGTCAAAGTCGGAAAGAAGGAGCGGTAAATGATCCGGATCGGATTTGAACCCTACCGTTAATCTTCCCTTTGTGCGGGCTTCATGGCGATTGAGTCCGGCAAAAAGTTTACCGGCACTGCCGCTTTCCCCTGTCATACCGGTGCCTCCCTTGCCCCAACCTGCACGAAGGATGATCTCAGGCAGGATTCTTGGTGTGCCAGCAAGCGGATAACGTGCAGCGAAGTTTTCGTCCACCGCTTCGGGCAGTTCAATGAGAGCCGCATCCCAGGCGCCACCGTGGCTGTATGAAGGGTGCAAATAGAGTTTTTTCCAGGGGATAATTTTTCGTTCACTGCCTGAGAAGATTTCAACGCGCCCCTGCAGTTTATTCTCTTGAGAGGAAAATTGCGCCACGCAGTGGGCGGCGGTGAGAACATGACGTCCGCTTTCTAATAGGATGCCGCTGCTTGGAACTCCATAGGGGGAGCGCACCAAGACGACTCCGCTCAGGTCAATTTTTCCCCAGTCCTTAATCTCAGCTTGTCGTTGGCCGGAAAGGTTTACCGCTGCTTTTTCATCAGAGAACACCAGTGCCTGCAGGGTATTTGCTCTTGCCAGCAGGATGAGGCAGATCACCGCACCAAGGCTGCGGCGGATAAGGATGTCAAAAAGGGTGTTATGCACTGTGGTTACAGGTTTTTTGTGTTTGTTGAAGGTTTGACGAACGACATTGAGGGCATATGCATGGTAGGAAGAAAAATTGGCCATGGGCAGGCGCGGTAGTAGGTGTGGGAGGGTTCGTGTCGTGTTGCTGCTTCCTGTGCTTGACCCAAGCCCCTAATTCCCTGTCTAGTTAACGGATCATGTCCTTGACCACTTTAGCGCGGCGGCATTCCGTTTTTCTTCCACTTGCCCTGTTGTCAGCCTTCTTTCCTCTGGGCGGCAATGGAGCAGAGCCTTTTGTTCCGCCGCCGATGAGTGTGCCGGATGGATTTGAAGTAAGTATCGCGGCTGCGCCTCCGCTGGTGGGATATCCGATGATGGCATGTCTTGATGACCTTGGACGCCTGTATATTGCAGAGAGCGACGGGCGCAACCTGACGAGCAAGGCGGAGATTGAGAAGGAGTTGCCGCGCTTCGTGCGGCGACTGGTGGATGTTGATGGTGACGGTGTTTATGACAAGAGCACCATTTTTGCTGATAAAATGACGATGCCTGAGGGGGGGCTTTGGCACAACGGTGCACTGTATATCATTTCCCCGCCCTACCTCTGGCGACTGGAGGACACGAATGAGGATGGCGTGGCTGACAAGCGGGAAAAGGTCATCGGTTACATGGAGTTTGACGGGCGCGCCAATCAGCACGGTCCCTACCTTGGTCCCAACGGCCGTTTCTATTTCAGTGGCGGGCACTTTGGTTACCAGTTCAAGGGAACCGATGGCAGCAAGACCGGCACCAGCAGGGCTGCCGGGGTTTTCTCGTGCTGGCCTGATGGCAGCGACGTGCGCATCGAGGGTCAGGGAGGCATCAACCCGGTGGAAATCGTTTTTACCGGCAAGGGGGAAATGCTTTCCACCTGCGCGATCTTTGATAGTTATGGTGGTCGTCATGATGCCCTGATCCACTGGCTCCCGGGTGGCCTGACACAGCGCGTCTACGGCGTGCCCCTGGTGCATGAAACCGGCTATCGCCTTCCCGCGGTGAGTCGCTGGGGGCAGGTTGCCCCGGCGGGATTGGTTCGTTACCGGGGAGGGCACTTCGGGAAAACCTACCGGGACACGCTGTTTGCCTGCCAGTTCAATACCCGTCGGGTGGTTCACGTCCGCCTGAAGCCAAGCGGTGCAACCTTTACCACGGAGGAGCAGGACTTCCTTGTCTCGCCAAGTAGCGATTTTCATCCGGCTGATATCCTGGAAGATGCTGACGGTAGCTTGTTGCTTCTGGATACCGGCGGTTGGCTCAGTTGGGGGTGTCCGCATTCCAAGCTTGCCAAACCCGAGGTGAAGGGGGCGGTTTACCGCATCCGGCGCAGGGGCGGGGTTCTCATTGATGATCCGCTTGGCGGGGGGATCAACTGGGGTGAAATGGCAAGCAGCGGCCTTGCCGGGCTTCTTGGGGACGAGCGGCCAAAGGTGCGTGACCATGCCGCTGAGCTTTTGATAAAGAGGGGGGGTAAGGCTGCAACTGCCGTGGTTTCCGCGTTTAAGGACAGTGCCTCAGCACAGGTGCGCATTCGCCACTTGCGGGTTCTTTCTCGCATCAGGTCGGATGTTTCCCTGAAGGTGCTTCGCGGGGCACTTGTTGACAGTGATACGGGAGTTCGACAGGTGGCTGCCCGTTCACTTGGAATCCTTGAAGACAAGGGTTCCACTCCCTTGCTTACGGGATTGCTGAAGGATGGGGACCCGGCCGTTGTGCGTGCCGCGGCAACCGCCCTTGGCCAGGTTAAGGAGAAAGACGCTGTTTCATCCCTGTTTGAGATCCTGAAAGCAGACAGTGAACTTTATCTGCAGCATGCTATTACTCGTGCACTTATTGAGATCGGTGACGCGAATGCCACGGTGGCTTACCTTGCAAAGCCAAAAAATCCGCATTGGCAGAAAACCGCGTTGCGTGTCCTTGAGCAGATGCAGACTGATGAATTACTTGCGGAGATGGTGGTGAATTTGCTCACTTCCCCCGATGCAGCTGTTCGTGATGAGGCACAGAGGGTTATTTCCCTGCGTCCCAAGTGGCAGAAGGAGGTATTGGCAGTGTTCTCCGGGCTAGTCGAAGCGAAGCAGGTTGATTCCAGGAAGGCGCAAATGATCGAGAGTATCATACTGACCTTTGCCGGAGATGAAGCGTTTATGTCCCGGGTTGGCAGCGCCTTGACGGGGGAAAAAACATCCGCATCGGTGAAGGTTCGCCTGCTGGCGGCGATCAGCTTCATGGAAAGTCTTCCGGAAGTGCTTACCGGCCACATTAAGGTGTCCCTGGAGTCCTCTTCGCCTGACATCAAGGGGGAGGCCCTCGCGGTTGTCTTGCGTTTTGGGGCGGGGGATGCGCTGGCCGGCAAGGTGCAACAGATTGCAGTAAACGGCGGTGAATTACCTGAGATTCGCGTGGCGGCACTGGAGTCGATCTTGAAGCATGAGGGCAAAGTGAATGACCGGGGATTTGAATTCCTTGCGGGAAAGGCGGGCGATGCGCAGACCCCGATCTTGCTTGGTGGGCAGGCGGCCAGGGCTCTCGGTCATTTGCACCTGACTTCAGGCAACAGCTCACAGGCCTTGGGCTTATGCAAATTACTGGCCGGGGCATCGCCACTGCAGGTTACCGGGCTACTGCAACCATTTATCAAGCTGGGGGAAGGCCCAAAGGACGTCATCAAGGCCTGGCCATCAGCCAATCTCAATGCCCTCGGGATCAGCCTTGCATCGGCGCTGGAGGTGAGCCCCGGGCGCAGTGTAATGAAAGCTTCAAGTATCAGAACGATCCTGCGCGCATTCCCTCCTGAGTTGCCCGAGGCACACGCAAAGTTAAGTGCCCTTGCAAAGGCAGGGATAGACGAGGCCGGTGAGCGTGAGGCGCGCCTGAAGTCCATGCTTACAAGGTTGCCTGCGGGAAATGCTTCCCGAGGAAGGGTGCTTTTCCAGACCAATCGTGCCACCTGTTCACTGTGTCACCGTGTGCTCGGAAAAGGGGGGGCGCTTGGACCGGACCTCTCCAGAATCGGGGCGATCCGCAATCGCCGCGACCTGCTTGAGGCAATCGTTTTTCCCAACGCAACGGTGGTCAACGGTTACGAGAACTTTGTGATCGAAACTGCCGTCGGGCAATCCCATGTCGGATTGATTCAGCGCCAGACCCCGGAGGCGGTTTATCTCAGGAATGCCGGCCAGCGGGAGGAGCGCGTGGCACGCGCAAAGATCAAAAAGATGTTCAGGGCTCCGGTTTCGGCAATGCCCGTGGGGCTTGATCAGCTTCTCTCCCTGGAGCAACTTGCCGACCTCGTGGCCTTTCTTGAGAGTTGTCAATAAGGTGAACTTTTTTCAGGCCTTATTCCCGGGAGTGAAATATAAAAATATGACCATGAGAAACCCGTTCATTTTTATCGCAGTATTCTGTCTTTGCTCCTTTTCAAGGGGGCTGGGGGTCGTCCCGAACGTGGTGTTGATGATGGCTGATGACATGGGTATGGGGGACACCAGCGCCTATCAGGAATTCACCGGTAACGCGGATTCCGTTCAGCTATATACCCCGCAGATGGAGCGGCTTGCCCGCATGGGGATGTTGTTCACCGATGCACACACTCCGTCTTCCCGGTGTTCGTCAACACGATACGGTTTGCTTACAGGGCGTTACCCGTGGCGCAACCGCCTCAAGTATTGGGTTCTTTTCGGCGTGCAGGGCGACCCGATGATTGAGGCTGATCGACCAACCCTGGCGACATTATTTTCCTCCAGAGGGTATGCGACAGCCATGGTGGGAAAGTGGCATGTCGGATTGCGTTACAGTCGTGCCGATGGCTCTCCTGCTGATAGTTGGAATGATGCTGACTTGACCAGGCCACTTGCAGCAAGTCCGCTTGATTTCGGGTTTCATTTTTCCCGCATTACTTCCCGGTCACACGGGACTTCCGGGCCTGATGCGGGGAACAAAGGAGTGCGTGTCGGCAAGAACAAGCGCGGGGATCGCAACAGGCCGAATCAGGCGATCGGTCCGGGACATGTTCATGGCCGGATTTCGGTAAGTGCCAACGGCAACGGCAAGCAACTTCACAAGGATGGGCCCAACGCGTATATCCTGAGTGAACTGGGAAGCAGGCATTCCGGAAGCGCGATGGAGTTTCTCAATGGCCACGTTTCCGGGAAGCTCTCAGGCAAGAAGCCCTTTTTCCTTTACTACGCTGCCAATTCCAACCACGGCCCGTATACCCCGGATGTGCAGATCGGTGAGAAAAAAATCAAGGGAGCCGGACGAATGGTATCCGAAGAGAAGGCCGGAATACGGGGTGATTTCATCCATGAGAATGATGTCGCTCTCGGCAGGCTCATTGACTATCTGGCGAAGACGGATGATCCCCGGCGCCCGGGAAGTAAACTGCTTGGCAACACGATTGTCATCTTTACTTCCGATAACGGGGCTGAAATAGCGGCAAAATCCGCCACCGGTCCCCTGCGAAGTAACAAGGGATCCGCCTTTGAGGGTGGTCACCGTGTGCCTTTTATCGTGTCATGGCCTGAAGGCGGGGTTGGTAACGGAAATCCATCAAGCCCGGGGAAAACCAGTGCGGAGTTACTCGCCCTCCAGGATCTCTATGCCACCTTTTCGGCAATCCTTGGAGCTGAGCTCCCCGATTTGCGTCGTGGCGAAAAGGGGGCAGAGGACAGCTTTAATACACTGCCTTCCTGGCGGGGCCAAAGACTTGCTGCTCGCCCCCTCTTTCACAATGATCACAAGGAAGCGAAGGATGATCCTGCCGCCTGTGCTTTCCGCCTCGATTCACCGCGGGTTGGAGAAAAGACCTGGACAGGGAAATGGAAACTTTTCCTTGATGCGGCCTTGCTGCGTGGAGGTCAGGCCAATCCTTATGCCTTATATGACTTGAGCCGGGATCCCGGAGAGCAGGAGAATCTTCTCGATCAACCTGCGCTGCAACCCCTGATTGGAGAGTTGACCCGACTTGCTCTCCTGCATCGCAATGCCGGTGGTCACAGGATCAGTGATTTTTCTCCCTCAAGGCGAATTGTCTTTGATTGGCGCAAGGACAAGCAACCTGAAGGCTTGCAGCCTGTGATCAATACTCTCGGGGGTAAGATCGGCATCAATGACCACGGTTTGGGTGTTACTGGCGGTAAGTCGGCCCAGGTTGACTCCGGGGAGGCGATACTCATTTCCTTTGAAAAGGATGTGCTCATTGAATCAGCAGCGATCGTCGCGGGCACAGGGAGTTGCGGCGGATTTTACCGCATGGGTAAGAATGCCCCGCTGGCTATCTACTGTGTTGATGCCGATATCGACTCCAAGGACCAGAGTGGTATTCTCAGTGACCTCGGGGTATTGAGAGCTGGCGACGTCCTGCGCCTGGACAGTTCCCCCCATCATGGTGTTGAGGCTCCCGGGGACTGGGCATTACGTGAACTGGTGGTGCGTCTGCTGGACCCGCTTCGCTGATTCAGCGAAGCATCTTGGCAATTCTAGGGCGGGTTTCCTTGATCCTTTCAATGTCTATCTCGATAGGGGCGATGGGTTTCAGGATGCTTTCGATGAAGTGGTAGAGCCCCTCCAGGTCATCGCTCCAGGGTGCTGCCACTGCATCGATGGGTCGTGCCCCGTCGTTGTTGGCGATTTCCTTGTCGGCTCCGATCTCGATCAGGGCCTTGACGATTTCCTCCCTGCAGAAGAACGATGCGACCATGAGCGGGGTGTCTCCTTTCTGGTTTTTCAGGTCGGGATCCGCGCCTCCGTCAATAAGGACAATGGCCGCTTCTGTTCTGCCAAAGGAGGATGCCGTGATCAGGGCAGTGTTGCCATCCTTATCCCTCAGGTCAAGGTCATCACCTGCGACGATGGCTTTCCTGATCGCGTCGATATCACCTGCAAGAGCGGCGCGAAAAATGGTTCCTTCCTCGGCGTTTTTATCGTCAGATTTTTCAATGGCAGTGAATTTCTCACCGTCTGATAGCAACTCAAAGATTTCCGGCAGGGCGGCCTTGATGCGGGGCAGATCCATCGGGACCTTGTTTTCACCGGTCATGCTGTTGAGGATTCCGCCCACAAGAAGATAAATTCCCTGCGCGTCTTCCCATGGCACCATGGTGATGCCAATGGGCAATTCCCCCTTGAGGTTTTTTGGAGTCTTTTCAGCACCGGCATCAAGCAGGAGCTTGAGGATCTCTGGGTATGCAAAGAATGCGGCACTGTGGACCGGCGTGTTACCGTCACTCTTATGCCTGACGTTCACATTTGCTCCCCCCTTGATCAGAGCCTTAACGATTTCAATCTGGTTGTAGACGGTGGCATTAGTGAGAGGCGATCCCATCACGGGTTCTGCTTCATCAAGGTCTGCCCCGGCATTGATGAAGTAACTGATTGCCTCAAGGTTACCGGTTCTGGCCGCTTCGTGAATGCTGACTTCCGGCTTGGGTGAAGGTTCTGGTTTTTGTTCCGATGCAGGAGCCGGGTCAGGGTTTGCAGGTGGCTCAGTGTCTTTCGAGCCGCTACATGCGGAAAACAGAAGAGCTGCGAATGTGATAAGCAGGATGAATTTCATGTCTTGTTCTGATGATGCGGTAACTTGAATGTCATGGACTTAATGCAGGATGACCATCACCGTGTCGATGGGAAATTGATCAATCCCGGTGAATCTCAAACGTGACCGACTGGTAAACCTAGGCGATAATCTCCTTTACAACTTTGCCGTGAACATCGGTTAAACGGAAGTCGCGACCGTCATAACGGTAAGTGAGTTTCTCGTGATCAAGGCCAAGTTGGTGCAGGATGGTGGCGTGAAGGTCATGCATGTGCACCTTGCCTTCCACGGCGTGGTGGCCATAGGCATCGGTGTTGCCATAGGAGGTTCCCGGTTTGAACCCTCCCCCGGCCAGCCACACGGTGAATCCGTCAGGGTTGTGGTCGCGGCCGGTTCCCTTGTTTTGCGCGTAGGGTGTGCGCCCAAATTCACTGCCCCACCAGACAATGGTGTCCTCCAGCAGGCCCCGTTGTTTGAGGTCCTCCAGCAGGCCTGCAACCGGCTTGTCCGTTGCCCGCGCGTGTTCCATGTGCTTGGGCATGTTGGAGTGCTGGTCCCAGGTGGGATTGTTGCCGTTGTCGGTGTAGTTGACCTGGATATAGCGCACGCCCGCCTCGCTTAGCCTGCGTGCACGCAGGCAGTAGCGTCCGAAATTATCGGTGTGTTTCTCGCCGATGCCATACATGGCCAGGGTGCCCGGGCTTTCCTTGGACAGGTCGAGGATATCCGGGGCGTTGTTCTGCATGCGCCAGGCAAGCTCGAAGGAATTGATGACTGCGTCCAGCCTGTCGTCCCCGGGCGAGCGTGATGCCTGCTCGGCATTGATCTTTCGCAGCAGATCAAATTGTTTGCGTTGCTGAAGAGGGTCAGCTCCCGGGGCGGTGATGTTCTTGATGGTGGCTTCCTTGGCGGGGATGCCTGCACGACCAACCGGTGTGCCCTGATAGGCGGCAGGCAAAAACGCGTTACTGTAATTGCGGGGGCCGCCATTGCCCATGGATGGGCCGATACTGATAAACCCGGGAAGGTTCTGGTTCTCGGTACCGAGGCCGTAATTTGTCCATGAACCCATGCTTGGACGGACCAGGTTAATCGTGCCGGTGTGCAGGAACAGGGTGCTGGGCCCGTGTGCCACTCCCTCGGTGTGCATACCATTGAGGATGCAAAGGTCATCAACGTGCTTTGCGGTATGAGGAAAGAGCTCACTGACATGTTGCCCGCATTGCCCGTATTGCTTGAATTTCCAGAGCGGCTTCATGACGCGGTGCTCGACGATCTTGCGTGTCTTGGCCAGGGTGCGCGCGTCATCAAAGCGGATCATCTTGCCGTCATCACGGAAGAGGTTCTCCTTGTAGTCAAAGGAGTCAACGTGGCTGACACCCCCGGCCATGAAAAGGAATATGACGCGCTTTGCCCTGGGCGCGTGGTGCAGGATCTTTGGCGCGAGCGGGTTGCCGGCCGCCATTGCCTCCCGGTGTGCCATTGCCCCCATTGCAAGTCCGCCAAATCCGCAAGCCATGCTGCCCAAGGCGCTTCGACGGGAGATGTGGGCGGATTGCATTCTGATATTAAGGTTTACCGATAGGTAGCAGTAAATCCAACCCTTTTTGGTTGGGTTTTCAAGTGGCCCTAGTTCAGGTAGCGGAAATCCAGGCTTGCAAACAGGCCTTGGAAGATCTGAGTCCATGCCCTTGCTGGGTTTTGCTCCTCTTCCAGGAAACTTAAGATGATTTGCTGTTCCTTCAGGGTGGGGTCGCGTCCAAGGGTCAGCTGATAAGCATATTTGATGCGTGTATCATGGCTTGCGGATTGCTTCTCGAGCATTTGCATTGCTGCAAACTCAGCTTGTTGACGAACGAAAGGGTTGTTCATCAGGAAGAGTGCCTGGGTGGGTACACTGCTGGTGGTGCGTTGCCCCATGACGAGATTGGGGTCGGCAAAGTCAAATACCTGCATGATCTCAGGTATTGTGTTGCGGAAAACCGGGGTGTAAATGCTGCGGCGATGTCCTTCAAACTTGTAACCGTATTCAGTTTTCGTTCCGGGTTTGACTGTTCTTCCCCCCAGTTCTTTATCCAGTTTCCCACTGGTAGAGAGAATGGCATCACGTATTGCCTCGGCCTGCAGGCGTCGTCGGTTCTGGCGCCAGTGTAAGCGGTTTTCGATATCCGCCTTTGCCTGGGCATCGCCGTGTGCTGTGCTCAACTGGTAAATACGTGAGAGCACGATTCCTCGAATGAGTGTTTTAATGGACCAGCCTTCCTCGACGAAACGCACGGACAGGTGATCCAGCAGTGCCTGGTTGGCGGGAAGTCGTCCCATATGGCCAAAGTTATCAACACTGGAAACCTGGCCTTTGCCGAAGAGATGATGCCACACGCGGTTGACAAAAACCCGCGCGGTTAAGGGATGTTGGGCACCGGCTATCCAGTTGGCCAGTTCCATGCGTCCGCTCGCCTTGGGCGCAATCTTTGGCAAGGGACCCTGGTTGAGCACCTGGATAAAACGGCGCGGGGTTTTCGCGCCTGCATTATGGACATTGCCGCGGATTGCGATTTTGATATCGCCGGGCTCTTTGGCTTCGTCAGCGGCAATAATACTTGGCCGCTTGATTACCTTGGATTCCAGTGTCTTTAGTTCCTTTTGCATCCTTGCCAGCTTGCCCTTGTCGGAAGCGAGATCGGGTTTCACAGGTTGTTCCTTGGACGCGGGTTTGTTTTGTGCCGCCACGGGTGTCCCTTCAGGAAGAAACTGGACCGCATCGGCCACCACTGCCCCATCGCCATCCATGGAGGAAATTTCGACGGCATCCCATTTACCGGCCTGAAATTCAAAGAAACCCAACGATTGAAAATAACCGTCTGCTTCCGGTTGCTTCTGTTGGTTAATACGAAAGGTTTTTTCTCCGTCATTGTGGCGCACCGTGACGAGCGTTTTAGTGGAACGGTTTGGGTGATGGGCAAAGGAAATACGCACTTCGTATTTACCGCCTTCAGCAAACTCTACGGGATAAGTTACTTTGCTTTCCGGGTCACTTGTATAGAGGTATTCAGAACCCACATGGTTCTTTACGCCGTCGGACTTCTTCCATTGACCGGATACCCTTGCATCCGGGTTATCGACGATAATACCAGCAAAATCACCGGCATCTTTAACAACCTTTTTCTTTGATGAGAGTGTGCCTTCGGGCAGGAACTGAACCGCGTCTGCGATGACATGCTTCGTGGTTCCCTTAGTTGAAATAACCACCGCTTCCCATTCTCCGACGAGGAAGTCAAAGGTTCCCAATGAAATGAAATGGCCATCAATAGGCGGTTTTTTGGTTTGGTTGATATATTTGGTTACTTCACCGTCAGCGTGACGGATGAGAACAGGCACCTTGCTGGCGCGATTGGTTCCTTCCGTGTAGGAGAGGCGAACCTCAAACTTCCCGTCCTCCGGGATCCTGACCTTGTAAGCAACTTCTTTCGTTCCCTTTTTCTGGGCGTCGTCATGGATGTAGTTTTCCGCCACGTATCCTTTATGTGATGTTGAGCGGATCCATTTTCCCTTGAGCGTTGCCTGCAAGTCATCCACAACAATGCCTGAAAGGCGACTTACCGGGATCGGGGTTATGGCAGGAGTCTTGGACTCGGTCTTCTTCTTGAGTTGATTGATTTCCTTTTTCAGGGAGGCAATCCTCACAGCCTGTTCCTTGGAGATTTTCTCCTCTTCGGGAGATAGTGGGAGTGGACGTTTGTTCCAGGTGGAAACATTACTGTGGATCACGGCCTTGGTGCTCTTGAAAATTCCCGCCATGCCGTAGTAGTCTTCAGTTCGAATGGGATCAAACTTGTGGTCGTGACAACGAGCACAACCAATCGTCAGGGCCATGAAGGCCTTGCCCATGGTATCCATCTGTTCATCCACGATATCCATTTCCAGAACGGTTTTATCCTGTAACTCATAGTTGGTTGGCCCAAGTAAGAGAAATGCCGTGGCGGTAAGCCGCTCACGCTTTTGTTCCGGCGATCCGCCTTTAATAAGGTCTCCTGCGATTTGTTCCCGGATGAATTCGGAGTAGGGCTTGTCTTTATTGAAGGCATTGACCACGTAATCCCGGTAACGCCACGCTTCATTCATTAAGAGAGTCCGACCACCTCCGGTGGATTCAGAGAAGCGCACCACATCCAGCCAGTGCCGCCCCCAACGTTCACCAAAATGCGGACTGGCAAGCAACTCATCAACGACTGTTGCTATCGCCAATTTCCGGTCCGTGGCTGCCGACTGTGCAAAGGTTGCCATCTGATCCGGTGTAGGAGGAAGTCCAATCAGGTCAAAGTAAAGCCTGCGTAGCAGGGTCAGGTTTTCTGCATCATGGACCGGTTTGATGCTTTGTTCCTCAAGGGCACTCAGTGCCAATCGGTCAATGTCAGTGTAAGCCCATTCGGGTTGTTTCAACTTTGGGATAGCTGGCTTGCGTGCTGGTTGAAAAGCCCAGAATTTCTTCGCTGCCTCAAGGTTGAGTTTTTTTTCCGATGCGCTTGCTTCACCGGTCGTGCGCGGGTCCGGTGCGCCCATGGCCACCCATTTCTCGAAATCCACAACCTGCTCCGCACTTAACTTTTTCTTTGGCGGCATCTTCAGGTCTGCGTTCGTGTGGCGGATCGCCTGAATCAAAAGGCTCTTTTCCACTTGCCCGGGGATGATTGCGGTTCCGGATTCCCCACCTTTCTGCCAGCCGCCTTTCCAGTCGAGGCGCAGCTCACCCTTTACCTTCTCCTCCGCGCTGTGGCACTTGTAGCACTCGCTTACCAGGACAGGACGGATTTTCTTCTCAAAGAAATCCAGGCCGGCATTGTCTGCGACCCCGGCACTGTTGAGTGCCCAGAGCAATAGTGGCAAACATGTCAGGTAAACCCTCATGGATGATCTATAATACGATGCTTAAGGACTACAGGCCAGTCCATAGTTTCGCAGCACTATCAAGCGCGCTCGGAGCGAGCCGTATCGAGGAGTTGTATCCAGTGACCCATGTAATGGCCATGATCCCAGAAGGTGCGCCCGCTGATGAGGTTACCGTCGATCACGCAGGGCTCATCCACGAAGGTTCCACCGCAAACTTCCAGATCAAATTTTGCCTTGGGGACGGTGGCCATCCTGCGTCCCTTGACACAATCGGCCCGAGCCGGGATTTCCACGCCGTGGCAGACGCTGGCGATGGGTGCATTCTTCTCAAAGAAATACCGGGTGATGTGCAGCAGGTCCTCGTCCTCACGGATATATTCAGGGGCACGACCGCCGCTGAAGAAAATACCGAGGTATTCCTCCGGGTTGACATCGGCAAAGGCAATGTCCGCCTCCATCGTGTAACCTTCCCATTCCTTGGTGATGGTCCAACCGGGCTTGTTCTGGTGCATCACCATCTGGTAGGTGCGTTTCTCCGGTGCCGCCACCACGGGATCATACCCTCCCTCAATCAGACGAAAATAAGGATACATGGTGTCTACCGTCTCGGCGGCATCGCCGATGATAATGAGAACCTTGGGTTTGTTGTTTTCACTCATGGTAATGTAAGACTAATTGGAAGTGCGGTTGCTTTGCAATTGTATTTAGTAGAAGCCGGTGGATGTCAGTATGCCGGTCAGGAAGATACAGCCCAATCTGCACATGGCAGTTACGCTTCTTTCTCAATAGAGAAAATGCTTCTGTCGTGCTTTCTGCTTTGCTCTATTGGGCAAGGGGAAATAAGGTAAAGGCAATGAGGCCAATGCACATGGCGTTGCTGGTTCTTTGCCTGCAATGTCCCTTGTTTGGGGCGGACAAATCCCAGCCGTCTCCGGATGGTTATTTCGTGGATGAGGTATGGGGTAAGGTGGGGGAGTTGTCCTGCCTGAAATGTCACAATGCCTCGGGAGCGGCGGAGGACAGCCGGTTTATCCTCCGGAAAACAATTCTCCTGGATGGCACAAAACTGCAAACGGCTCATGAGGCCAACTTCAAGGCCTTTGCCAAAATGGCCCGGATGCGTGCAGGGGGGCAATTGTCGCGACTGCTTTTGAAACCGATTGGGAAACTCGACCATGAAGGTGAGCAGGTCCTGAAGCCGGATTCCACTGGCCATGCCATCCTGCAGGGCTTCGTTCAGCGTATGGAAGGGAAGTTGGCGCCGGCATCCCCCGTCGAAAAATACCAACCGCAAGGCTTCTTTGAGGGCGTGACCATGATCAGTAACCAAAGCCTGTTGCGTCGGCTCACGCTCTCGCTGACCGGTCGTCTTCCGACCACAAGGGAAAGCCGACTCATCAAGGAAGAGGGTCTGGCGGGGCTGGACGTGACCCTTGATCAGCTAATGAGCGAGGACGCCTTCTACGCGCGGTTGAAGGAAGGCTTCAACGATATCTTCCTGACCAATGGCTATGAGGGTAATGGCGAGTTGATCCTCTCCTACGATCATTTCAACGCAACGCGTCACTGGTATCAAAAGCATGATTTCAGCCATATCGAGGACAAAAGGCAGCGACAGGAAGCTCTCTGGAAGATGGCGCGCGTTTACCGCGAGGCGATCCGTGCTGAGCCTCTAGAGTTGATTGCCCACGTGGTGCGCAATGACAGGCCGTTCACTGAGATCATGACCGCCGACTACATGATGGTCTCGCCCTACTCCGCCAGGGGATACGGCATTTTCCAAGAGGTAAAGAAACAGTTCAAGAATCCTGATGATCCTTTCGAATATGTACCGGCAAGGTTGCCCGCCCTGAAGAACAGGCAAGGCAAGGTGCAGGAATCAAAAACCGGGTCTTATCCCCATGCCGGCCTTTTCAGCATGTTTCATTACCTGCGGCGCTACCCTACAACGGAGACCAACCGCAACCGGCTCAGGGCCCGCATGTATTATCAGCATTTTCTCGGCATTGATATCATGGAGCTGGCGGATCAAGTCGCTGATGCCGCCGCCATCGATGCAAGGTATGAGACCCCGTGGATGGAGGCGGCGGATTGCGTGGTCTGTCACCGAACCATCGACCCGGTGGCAGGCTTGTTCCAGGATTTCTACAACGAGGAGGGACACTTCAGTCCTCGCAAAGAGGGCTGGTTCAAGGATATGGTTGTTCCCGGGCTGGAAGGCGAGGATCTTCCCAAGGAGGAAAAATGGCGCTCTCTGCAATGGCTTGCTTTCCGCACCGCCAAGGATCCGCGTTTCGCTATCGCCATGACGGAGCACGTCTGGTATATCCTTAGTGGTCGCATGGCCTTGCGGTCACCGCAGAACATCGAGGATCCGCTCTTCACTCCCCGTCGCCGGGCCTATCTCATGCAGCGGGGTGAAATTGCCGGGGTGGCCAAGCGCTTTTCACGGGAAGACTTCAACCTGAAACTGGTTTTCAAGGAGCTTGCCAAGTCACCTTTTTACCGGGCCGATGGTCTTAAGGCAGTGGTGGAACATCCCCATCGCAAGGCGGAGCTCCACGACCTCGGCGTGACCCGCCTGTTGGCTCCCGAGCAACTGGAAAGGAAAATCAAAGCTCTTTTCGGCAAACGCTGGGGACAGGTGGAAAGTAAAATGAAGATTCTTTATGGAGGTATCAACTCGCAATCCGTCACCGAGCGCCTGTCAGAGCCAAGTGGTGCCATGGGGGCCATCCAGCGAATCATGGCCAACGATGTATCCTGTTTGCACGTCACGCCGGACTTTGCTCTTGAACCCGCCAGCAGACGATTGTTTCCAAAAATTGAAAAGGACGTTGTTCCCGGTGAAAATTCGGCCAATGACCTCAAGATCCGCAAAGCCGTCGCGTTCCTCCGCAGCCATCTGCTGGATCGTCACGAGGCAATCGACCATCCGGAGGTTGACCGTGCTTTTAATCTGTTTTCCGCAGTGGTGAGGGAAGCGGGAAAACGCAAAGGCATAGACAAGCGTGATAGCTATCATTGTGGGCGTATTGACGGCAAACGGGTTGAGGATTTGCATTATACCTTGCGTGGATGGCGGGCCGTGGTGACCTACCTTCTGCGACAACCTGAATTCCTCTACGAATAAACGACCCAGCCATGCGACGTGACTTCCTGAAATTCTGCGGCAAGGCCGGGCTGGGCTTGGCGATGCCTTTAAGTTGTCCTCACAGGCTGCACGGCAAGCAGGGAGATCCGGATCCATACGAAGGTCCTTACTACGTCGTGTTCAATGCTTCCGGTGGCTGGGACACTACCTGCCTGATGGACCCGAAGGGGGTGAACGGTATTAATCGCCTGTACAGGGAAGGCGACATACTGACCCACGGGAAGCACAAGTTCGCTCCGACTGCCGGGCAGATCGAGGAAGGCATGAGCAATGAGGATTTCCACAAGGCCTACGGCGCGGAGTTGCTGGTTCTCAATGGTCTCGACTATTCCATCAACAACCATGCACCCTGCAAGCGATACATGGCCACGGGTAAGCTTGATAGTCTGGCCTATCCGACTTTTGCCGCACTGGTCGCTGCCTGTCGAGGTCCGGGAACGCCACTTGCGTTCCTGACCTTTGGCAACTACTCAGCCACTGGAAACCTGGTGCCCATGGCAAGAATTCCCTACCTCCCGTCTCTCAAGTTGATCGCCAATGCCGACTCGATTCAAGGCGTTGCGCGCAATCTTTACCATGATGATTTTGCCCAGGAGCTGATCGAGCAAGCCTTAAGTGAACAGGCAGGATCACCTCCTATGGTCCATCCCCGGTTGCCCCGGGCAGAGCGTGCCCAAAGCATGCTCTATGCCGCTCAAAGCAATTCGAAGGCCCTCAAGCGGATCACTCCTTACATAAGCGACAACGTTCCAAAGCAACGATTGGCACAGCAGGCGGAGATCGCGTTGTCCTGCTTCAAGGGTGGGGTCTGTGTTTCTGCCAACCTGTCTATTGGCCAGTTCGATAGCCATGCCAACAATGACCCGGACCAGATGCGGTTGATTCCCGAGTTTCTCGCCGGCATCGATTACTTAATGAAGCGTGCCGAGCAATTGAAAATCCGCGACAAGCTGGTCGTGGTGATACAAAGTGAAATGGGCCGCACGCCCAGTTACAACAAAGGTCAAGGCAAGGATCACTGGTCCATTGGGTCGATCATGTTCATGGGGGGAGGCATCCGTGGCAACCGGGTCATAGGGGCTACCGACGAACGACAGTTCCTTCTGCCCATCGACAACAAGACGCTGGCCATTGACGAGGAAAAAGGCATCCGTGCACGCCCCGAGCACATTCATCGTGCACTTCGTGAACTGGCGGGGATTGAGGATCACGCCTTCAGCAGGAAGTTTCCGTTGAAGATTCCTGAAGGTGAGAGACTCCAAGGCCTCTTCGGATAGGCCGTGACTTATGTAGCGGGAGCGTGGAAAATCCCGGAATGGCTTTGGAAAGATGGATAACAAGGTTGATGCGGTGTGCCGGCGGGGACCTCTTAATGAACTTCTTGGCTGAAGTCAGTGAAGTTACTGCAAACATTCTGCAAGGTATCTTTTGCCGGTTAGGGGCTTAGTGTATTACCTTATTAAAGGTCCCGGAAGGAGCGCGATATGAAGAAGCCAATAATTCTGCTTTTTGCAGCAATGAATCTTGGGGCCATGGTGGCCGGTGCATCCGAGCGCGCAATGCATGCAGGGTTTGAAAAGAACCTTAAACCCCTGCTCTTGCAATATTGTATCGACTGTCATGGCGGGAAAAAGGTCAAGGGAGAGGTCGATTTCACAAAGATTAAGAGCGGCAGGGACGTGGCCGATGCCTTTGAGTTGTGGGAGAAGGTAAGCGAGGTGATCAGGCACAAGGACATGCCTCCAGAGGATGAGGCGCAGCCGACAGATGCGCAAATCGGGATGATTCAGCAATGGTATGAGAAGGACTTTATTGCCCGGGTGGAACCGCGACCGGGGGTATTCAAGCCGCGTCGATTATCAGCAGTTGAGTTTGAGAACACGCTGGCTTCCCTGCTGGGTTTCAAGATGGAGGTCACGGTGGCTCATGCGGAAGAGAGTGAAATCGAGTCATCGTTGATAGAGAAGATTTTTCCGCCTGATCCTCCCGGCGACAGCGGGTTCAAGAATGACACCCACAGCACCCCGCTCTCATTGGCACAGTGGGAAAAGTATGGCCAGATCATCGACGCTGGAATTGCGGAGTTGTTCAGTCGGAGCCGGCGGGAGCAGTTGGTGGCGTATACCGGTTCGATCCAGGATATGCTTGGTCTCGATCATGCGAGAGCATTGTTGAGTCGGTTCC
>JAAESJ010000138.1 GCA_024229495.1 Verrucomicrobiaceae bacterium
GCCTGCGTCATCGCCTGCGTCATCGCCTGCGTCATCGCCTGCGTCATCGCCTGCGTCATCGCCTGCGTCATCGCCTGCGTCATCGCCTGCGTCATCGCCTGCGTCATCGCCTGCGTCATCGCCTGCGTCATCGCCTCCGGGGCGACCTGGCTTGTGAGGCTTATGGCAATGATGACGCTTGTGGCGCAGATGGAGTGTGAACTCATCAGCACTCACGCCACCGTCTTCATCCTTGTCCAGTCGGTTGAAAATTCTCTCAACGGCTTCCGGGCGTCGTTCAGCCAGTCGCTCAAGCGCGCCGATTGCAGAGAATTCATCAAGGCTCAGTGCACCGTCTTCATCAGCGTCGACTTCAGCAAAGCGCTCGTTGCGCTTTTCCTCGATCTTGGCACGAAGGGCTTCACGGGCAGCTTCCTTTTCCTCGTCAGAGATTTCGCCATCGCCATCAGCGTCCCAGGCTTCACGCCGCTCACGGGCACGATCCTTGCGATCCTCTTTGGCGGCTTGACGTTCTTCTTCATCAAGCTTGCCGTTTTCGTCGAGGTCAAATTTGGCGAGGAAATCCGGAAGATTGCCGTTGCCAAATACTTTTCCGCCTTCAGGACGCTCAGGCTTGTCAGCATCATCATCATCGGGACGCTCAGGACGCTCAGGACGCTCAGGACGCTCAGGCTTGTCAGCATCATCATCAGGACGCTCAGGACGCTCAGGACGTTCAGGCTTTTCAGGTTTTTCAGGACGGTGCCATTCCCAGCCTCCCCAGCTCCAACCGCGGGCAGATGATAAGCTCACGGTTGCAACGAGCGCTAAGAGGATCAGAAAGTAATTCTTAAGTTTCATTTGTTTTGGTTTGGGTTTTTTCTTTGGGATTCTATTGGGGATTAAGGAGTGATTGATGGGCTCAATGCATAAAGTTGACTCCTACA
>JAAESJ010000139.1 GCA_024229495.1 Verrucomicrobiaceae bacterium
AGAGCATCCACTCATCGATGCCCTGCTAACCCAAATCCGATCTGTGGATACAGGGTGCAACACCTTCCGCAGTAACCTTCACACAATCTCAAGGTTGATGGCATTTGAGATTACCCGCGATCTGCCATCCCGCGAAATTGAGATAACGACACCCTTGGCAACAGCCAGGGGCAGCGAACTGATACGCAGTGTGGTAATGATCCCGATCCTGCGCGCGGGAACAGGCATGCTCAATGGCATCATTGACATCATTCCCGATGCAAAGGTTGGCCATATCGGCATGGCCCGTGATGAAGCCACCTGCCTGCCCATGACCTATTACTGCAAGTTACCGGAAGGCATCAATGAAGCGGATGTGCTGCTGATTGATCCGATGCTGGCAACAGGCCGGAGTGCCGCCGCCGCAGCTGCCATAGTTAAGGATAACGGAGGCGTGAATATTCGCTTTGTCTGCCTTGTTGCCTGCCCGGAGGGCATTGAACACTTCTGCGGGCAACACCCGGACATACCGGTATACACGGCGGCTATCGATGATGGACTCGATGAGAATTCCTACATTGTCCCCGGGTTGGGAGATGCCGGTGACCGGTATTTTGACACAGAGTAGATTGACTCCCCCCACAACTTGAACGCCCGGTGTAAAGATCATGTCGACCATTTCTGGATTGTATGAATCGGTGAAGGAACGGATAGCCTGTGCCGCTCAAAAAGCGGGGCGGGATCCCGGGGACATTGAACTCATTGCGGTCAGTAAAACATGGCCTGCAGAAACAATTTCAGAACTTATCGAGTGTGGACATGACCTGCTCGGGGAAAATCGCGTGCAGGAGCTGGTGGCGAAGGTGCCGGCACTGCCTGCCCGGATGCGCTGGCACTTCATTGGCCACCTGCAACAGAATAAGGTCCGCAAGGTCTTGCCCCTGGTCGAGACGATCCACAGCGTTGATTCCAGTGAAATTGCCGGAAGGATTGACTTCATTGCCGCCGAACTTGGCCTCTTTCCCAAGGTCTACCTGCAGGTCAATACCGCCGGGGAAGCCGGGAAATTCGGGTTCCCGGTTGATACCATCCGGGAGGAGTTTGACAGCTTGCTGGAACTGGAGCGTATCGAGATCATCGGCCTGATGCTGATCCCGCCGCTGGCCAGTGATCCCTCACTGACCCGCAGGGAATTTTCCGCCCTGCGCAAACTGCGTGACGAACTCGCCGACCACTCCGGACTTCCTCTCACGGGGCTTTCCATGGGCATGAGTAACGACTATGAAATGGCCATTGAGGAAGGAGCAACGGCGGTACGGGTCGGTTCATCCATCTTCGGCGATCGCAAGGCACGCAAGGTCAATGAATAGTCCTTTCCTGGTACCGGCGACCACCATCCACGCGCTCTTGTGCACTTGTGAAGCGATCAATGGCAATGCCTTGCCCTCGCCCATGGACTTGCATAGGCTGTTGGATGGGTTGCACTAGCATGAGAGGCTGCTGACATGAACCTTATCGACAAAATTTTCAATTTCATTGTTGGTCTCACGGTGATCCTTGGGGGACTGGTATGCGTTGCCTGGTTTATCGGGAGTCTTCTGGTTTATTGCCTGCTGAACCGGCCGATGTGGGAGGAGGTGATCCTGCTCGGGGTCACCATCTTTGTTTTTCTCTGGTTTTGCGTTTCGCTCATCCGCAGGAGACCGTCCCGGGACAGCTCGCGAAAACTCCAGGATGACGGGAACTGGGGAGAGAACAAAGAGGAACTGGAAGCCTATCTCGATGAGATCGAGGAAGAGCTGAGGAAAGCTGGACGTGAGGGTAAGGAGAAAGAGACTCAGGATCTCGAGGCTGCGCGCAAGGATATTCTAAACCAGATAGAGGGGCATCATCTGGAAGAGACAGTTGAGAAGCTTCGTCGCCTTAGGAAGGAAGCCAGAAAAGCCGGCCGTACGGTTGAAGCTGAAGAGCATTCGAAACGAATTGAGAAGCACGATGCCAAACTGAAAGAGCGCGGCGATAGATTCGAGGATCTGCCTAAACACGTTAGATTATGCGTATATTTCATGCTCGGATCCTTCGCGATCTCTCTGGCTTTGATTATCCTGATGATACCGACGGTAATGCTGCTCGTGACCTGGGGGTTGTGGGAGGAGTGGGCAAGCGGCAGCGAATGGATGCGCTCACCTGGGGTGATGATCGCGGTGATCCTTGGTTGCCTGATCTTGGCGTGCCTTGCGGTCCGGTACGTGTCAGGGTATTTCAGCCCGGATAAATCGGAAACCAAGAAGAAGAGGGCCGGAAACTGAGCGAAAAATCTTACACAGCTGGTGTAGAGGTTTCCGTAATAGGGTGGAAGAGAAAAGGTGAGTTGCTGTGGGTGACTAGCCCTGCTAAATGCACCCATGCGCCAATAGCGCATCCTGATGATGTGCGCTAGGCGAGGATACCCTTGATCAACTTGCCGTGCACATCAGTCAGCCTGAAGCGCCGCCCCTGGTACTTGAAGGTCAGCCTCTCGTGGTCAATGCCAAGGCGGTTGAGCATCGTGGCATGGAAATCATGCACATGGACCGGATCCTTCAGGACATTATAGCCAAAGGGATCACTCTCCCCATAGCTGACCCCTCCCTTAATGCCTCCCCCGGCCATCCATATTGAGAAACAACGAGGGTGATGATCTCGGCCGAAGTTGTTGCTTAATTTGCCCTGGCAATAATTGGTGCGCCCGAATTCCCCTCCCCACACCACCAGGGTATCCTCAAGCAGGCCGCGCTGTTTCAGGTCGGTGACCAGAGCCGCACTCGCCCGGTCTGTTTCCCCGCACTGCTTGCGAATGCCCCCGGGCAATCCCCCGTGTTGATCCCAGCCGGGATGATAAAGCTGAATAAACCGGACATCACGCTCGGCAAGACGACGTGCCTGCAGGCAATTGGCCGCAAAGCTGCCCGGGTTGCGCACATCATCACCATACATCTTCAGTATGTGCTCGGGCTCATCCTTG